>DATHRQ010000531.1:0-5295 GCA_035465095.1 Anaerolineales bacterium
AGCTTCGGCGGACCAGAGTTCGGATCTTAATTGGACCTGACCGGTGGTTCCCTTCCAATCGACAGCGGATCCCAGTTTCCCTGCGAACGATTCAGCGCCCGAACTGATCGGGAAACGCAGCGCGCGCAGGGCGAACATCAGTACGGCGAAGAACAGGGCGCCAATCGCGAGACCGGTGCCGACGACCAGGGGCACAGACACGCGCAGGAAGTCCGGTGTGCCGGGTGAGTTGAACAGTACCAGTGCGCCGACGATGAACGATGCCACACCAGCGGCTGTGAGCGCGCCATGTGTAGGCGCATTGATATCCAGGATAAACAGCACAAATGCGATGATGAGAAAAATAATGCCAAACCAGTTGACGGGTAGGACGCCCAGGCCATAGGTTGCGAGTGTGATACAGACCACACCGATGAAGCCTGCCACCCAGCCGCCCGGGCTGGAAATTTCGATCAGTACGGCTTGTATACCGATCGCGGTCAACAGGAAGGCAATGTTCGGGTTGGTCAGCAGGAGCAGCAGGCCTTCGATGAAACTCATATCGAGCGCCTCGCTATCCGCGCGGGCGGTGTTGAGTGTGCGCGGGCCGTCTTCCATCTGAACGGTAAAACCGTCGAGAGCTTCCAGCAGGTCGTCCACGTCGTCAGCGATGAAATCGATCAGGTTTACCTCAAGGGCCTCGGTGGCGGTCACCGCTTTGGCCTCATCGATCATGGCTTCTGCAAGGGAAAGCGCTTCCTCACCTCGCGGCCTGACATAATCCCTGATGGCGGCTTTTATGATCTCTTTGGCTTTTGTATCGGCGGTGGTATTTAGATTTTCGCCTGTGCTGGTGATCGGGCTGGACGCACCTATGGATGTTTCCGGTGCCATTGCGGAGGCATGCCCTGCCATCGTGATCATTGCCCCGGCGCTGCCAGCAATCGCATTTCGCGGCGCAACATACACAACGACAGGCACATCGCTCGTACGTATCTCGGAAATGATCTCCAGCATGGTATCGACGCTCCCGCCCGGCGTGTTGAGTTGGATGATGAGCATTTCCGCGTCCTGGCGGTCTGCTGATTCGATGCCGCGTTTGAAATATTCGAGCATGGGCGGCATGATCGGGCCGTCTGCCGTCATGACGATAACGAGCGGATCGTCCGTTTGTGCCTGCACAGGTTGAAAAACGAGCGAAACGGATGCGAGAAGGATCAGGAATAAGCCGAGCATACGGCGTATGGATTTCATTCTTGGATTTCCATGTCCCTCTCATTATAATATCTGTGCATGAGAAAAGGCGCAGACTCAGGCGGAATTAATAACTCTCTTATGCAGGGTGCCGCACCCTCTCATCACTTTTCTGTCACGACATTCAGCTTTTGGTAATAAGAATCCAGCCAGGAATTCGACCAGCCCCACAGCGTCGCGTCCTTGACGATCTGCCTGACTTCCTCGCGCGTGATCTTGGCTTCGCTCTCGAATACCTGTACATTGCGGCGGCTGATCGCCAACGTGCGGATGGCAAACATCAGGGGGAAGATGCAGGCCAGACGGATGCGGTGCTGCCACCGTGGCAGCGACTTGACGCATGTCAGCGCGCTGTGCAAGTGGCGTTCTGCTTTATCGGCCAGCATATCCAATACCTTGATGGCTTCGTCACTGTTCTCAGGTTGGAACAATTCGTGTGCGGTCAGGTTGACGGCCGCCAGAAAATTCTTTGGAATATACACCCAGCCGCGTTCATAGTCCTTGCGCAGGCCGCGGATCACGTTCACAGTTTGCAGCGCCAGCCCGAATTCACGCGCAAGCGGCAGGAGAATGTCCTTTTTATTTCGGATGGCTCTTGAATACCAGGCAAAAAGATGGGTCAGCAGGTAGCCTACGCGGCCGGCCACCTCGAACATGTAATCATCCATATCCGCTTCATCGTTGACCTGCGGTCCGCGCGCCACCCAGCGTGCCATGCCCTGTGTGGAGTTGATGACATGATCCTTGATGATCTTTTGAACGGCTTCGGGCAGGGAGTCAAGCTGCGCCAGAATATCGGCGGCGTGCTGCGCCACCACCGAGTCAGGGTTGGATGTATCCGCATTTTGGATCTGGCTCATTAATTCCTCGACGCCGGCATTTCCCTTCAAAATTTGCTCCCACAGGTTCAACAAGGCGATCTTCTCCTCCCCAGGCATTTCTTCGTTATCTTCCAGATAATCAGATACCCGTAGTAGCAAATACGCCACCGTCCCCGCGTCACATAGAACGCCGGGCAGTTGTTCGATACCGATCGCAAATGTGCGGCTGGCGGTTCTCAATAATTTTTTCAACAGGTTCATTCTCTCTCTCACAATAAAGGTTGTTCCAAATGTTAAAACACTACATTTTTCTGTCGGTTTCGAGAATAGGACTTAGGATGGGTTGGGCTTTCCCAATTCCACGACCTCTACATCCCCCAGCGCTTTGCGGACGTCCTCGCTCCTCATGATGATGGCCGTATTACGGAAGCCCGTCCCGATCGTGATTTCCTCCTCCCTCAAAACGGACGCATCCAACAGCACCCGCACCCTTCGACCAGGCTCAGGGCCGGCCTGATTCTTCAACCCAAACGGACTGACCGTCCCGATCCTGTATCCGGTCATTTCCAATACTTCCTCCTCGGTCGCCATTCGCACCCGCGACCGTTTGACGATGCGGCGCAGTTTCTTCCAATCCACCTGATCCGGCCCTGCCATGAGCACCATGGTAAATTCACCGGGCCGTACCTGAAAGAGAATACTGCGCACGATCTGTTCCGTCCGCTGATTTCGGGCGGAGGCAGCCTCCTCGAAACTGTTGACAGGCTGCTCGTGTCGAAAGACGCGGTGAGGGATTCCCAGTGAATCCAATGCGATGCTGGCGGGGGGCTGCGTGTTCGTGTCCATAAGGTTATTTGTCACAGGTAATAAATGACAATCCAAGCTTTCTTGTAGAGTAAAATCGTGTCGTGTCTAAGAACCTATCCGTAAAATAAAGAGGGGCGCATCTGGTGTAAGATTGTTTTGTCAAAAAGCAATCGTACTGGAGATGAGCCCCTATGAAGGATACCATTCCTAAGCCGAATAATGTAAAGTAGAGGCTTCGGTGTTCGAGTAGGCACGAGCGATAGCGAGTGACATATCGAGACCACTTCTTGGAATCAAACTTAGAACCTATCCGTAAAATAAAGAGGGGCGCATCTGGTGTAAGATTGTTTTGTCAAAAAGCAATCGTATCGGAGATGAGCCCCTATGAAGGATACCATTACTAAGCCGAAAAATGTGGACTACTTTCAAGTTCCTGATGAACTGTGGCATCTTATTGAGGGCTACTTTCCAAAACCGCAGGAACCTGGCAAGCGTGGTCGTCCAGCGGCTCCAGCGCGAGCGGCGCTGAACGGGATTTGGTATGTGCTTTGGACAGGTTGTCAGTGGAAAGCCATTCATCACAGTTGGTTTGGCGTATGCAGCAGTGTCATTCATGAACGATTTCAGACCTGGCGTAAAGTGGGGATCTTTGATCAGGTGTTGCTGGAGATGGTAAAGTTCTATGCCGAACAGCTTGGGATTGGCTGGGAATGGCAGTCTATTGATAGTGGAATTCGTCCAGCCCCCTTGGGAGGCACCCAAACAGGTAGAAATCCCACCGATCGCGGTAAATCTGGCAGCAAAATCCACATTTTGGTGGATGAAAAAGGCGCTCCTTTGGCTCTGCATATCACAGGTGCCAATGAACATGACAAATGGTCTGCTGACGACTTGTTGTGCGGAATTGTGATTGAGGGTCCAGACCCGGAAGAAATCAAGCAACATCTGTGTGCTGATAAAGGGTATGATTTCGAGGATGTTCATGAAGCGGTTGCAGAAGGACAATATGAACCTCATGTCAAACATCGTCGCAGGAGGAACGAACCAAAGGAAGAAGAGTTGCCCATTCCTGATGGTGAGAAGTATCCAGCACGCCGTTGGGTGGTTGAGCGTACCATCGCTTGGCTTGGAAAACGGCGCAGTATTCGCATACGCTGGTGTAAAAAGGACGAGAACTGGATGGCTTTGATCAAGTTTGCCTGCGCCCATATTTAGTTCGTCATGGCATTTTATGGATAGATTCTTAATATATATAGGTTAGAAGTGGTTTCGATACGCTCGCAAAGTACGCTCGCTACTCAACCAACGGGTTAATACTCCACACCTGATACAACCCCAAATCCCACGTCTCGCCATCAGAATAAAACACATCCTTGATTTGAAAACCTACTGCTTCTGACAGTTCCTGCAATTCGTCTTTATCAAAGTGATGAACATAGCGCAGACCTTTTCCGCCGCTGCGCCAGTCGAGCAGATAATCGTTCGGGTCAACATCATCTGGTGAAAGACCTGCTTTCGACCAATCCTGTATGCGGGATTTAAGTTTTTCGCTGTTGAGAAACTGCCAGTTGGAATGAATGAAAAGTCCGTTGGGTTTGAGCAATTGACGAACGGTTTTCAAAATATCAAGCCGTATATCAACGGACGGGATATGATGCAAAACAGCAAAAGCAGTAACAAGATCGAAGGTTGAAGGTTGAAGGTTGAAGGTCGCGCTTTCCAGAGCGGTCAAATCGCCCTGCCGAAAAGCGGCAGAAAAACCCTCATCCTGAGAGGAGACGAAGGAGGGCTGAGATTCGGCATCTCGAAGCAGAGGCAGGCTGAAGTCTACACCCAGATACGAACCGCGGTGACCGTGTTTCGCCAATTCGCGTGCGAACCATCCGTTGCCGCATCCCAGGTCCAGGATGTCCTCATCCCCACGCAGTGATTCGATCACACGACGAACGCCCGGCTGGATCCGGTGCCTGGTGGCGGAGAATGAATCGCCAAAACGAGTATAAAACTGGCGGTTGAGTTCGATGAGTTGTGACGCGACGGCCGATTCCATACGACGATTATACCCAGCCCGTTAACGTGTATAATCCCGCCATGCCAACGACCCTGGAGAAAGAAGAAAAACAGACAGGTTAGAATAGATAGATATGCAACTCGAACAACGCGAACGATGGAGAGAGACGCGTCTTATCACCCCTGAAAAAAGAGAGCTTGCACGTCATGTGCTGGATCTGATTCGACGCGGGGGCAACGTAACGAAGACCCTGCGCGCCCATCCGTTGGAGGATGGCAGCGGCTACCTCAACAAGTCGATGCTGGTATCGGTATACAACGAAATGGTTGCGACCGGAGAGATAAAAGAGGACCAGCGCCTGCTCGAACGGATCCGCATGAAACCCATGCGGACGCTTTCCGGCGTGACGACGGTCACGGTTCT
>DATHRQ010000532.1:0-1753 GCA_035465095.1 Anaerolineales bacterium
CTCCGCGCAGGATATGGCAGATGCGCCTGCGCCCGAGATCACCATGCGGATATCTTCGTGCCTCTTGCCCACGATCTCCAGCGCATTCGCCAACCCAGCCGACGAGATGATCGCCGTCCCATGCTGGTCGTCGTGGAAAACAGGAATATCGAGCATCTCTTTCAATGTTTCTTCAATATAGAAACATTCAGGCGCTTTGATGTCTTCGAGGTTGATGCCGCCGAAGGTCGGGGCAATGGCCGCCACCACCCTTATGATCTCATCCGGGTCGTGTGAATCCAACTCGATGTCGAACACGTCGATATCTGCGAACTTCTTGAACAGCACGCCCTTCCCCTCCATCACGGGTTTGCTGGCCAGCGCGCCGCGGTCGCCGAGCCCCAAAATTGCCGAGCCGTTCGAGATCACAGCCACCAGGTTGCCCTTGGACGTGTATTCATAGGCATTATCCGGATCTTTTTCGATCTCCAGCACCGGCTCCGCCACGCCCGGCGAATAGGCCAGGCTCAGGTCGCGCTGCGTATCCATGGGCTTGGTCGGCACGATCGCCACCTTGCCCGGTTTTCCCTTCAAACGATGATATTCAAGTGCGTCTTCACGCGTAAATTTGGCCATTCTTACATCTCCTAATCTGGGTTGCAGTGATATCCAAACCCAGCCGATTATTGCACAATTTGTGCCACGCCTATAGTTCCGTTTGTCACCACTTTATGTATATAACACTCACAACCAAAAATGCTACGTTAACAAATCTTAAAATTCAATGTATAATTGCGTAGTGTCGCGAAATTGCGGCAGATCCCCAAAAGGATCAAAACTCTCCAACTTCCGCCAAACCTGCGACCTGGCTGTAATTTTTCTGGATATTAGAGCACGAACCTCCCCCGTTTTGGGAGCTATTTTGTGAAGTCGAACTGAAAAAATGGACAAAATCTGGACTTCGCCGCCCACAACCTGTACTCAGTTGGTGACAAAAATCTAGTCACCCGGAATTGACCCATCTTCCGCACGCTTCAAGCGGGACCCCGGGTCTGCTCACTCTACCCAGACATTTTCACCCGCCGATGCGGGACCTTCGACAGCCGAGGCCGTTTGGATGGTCGTTCGGCTGTCTGCTTTTAAAATGAAAAAGATTACCGCCATAGTCAGCCAAAAGAAAAACCCCAATCGGGTGAACATCCATCTTGACGGGGAATTCGCTTTTGGGCTGGCACGCATCACCGCCGCGTGGCTGAGAACCGGCCAGGAGTTGGAAGAAGAGAAGATCGAGCAGCTGCAGGCCGAGGATGCGAAGGAGCGTGCGCTCCAACTGGCACTTCGCTTTCTGAGTTACCGCGCCCGCTCCGAATCCGAGATCCGCAGGAATCTCAAAAAGCATAAGATTCCCGACGTTGTGATCGAGGAGACCCTCGGACGCCTGCGGCGGGACGGGCTTGTGGACGACGGTCAGTTCGCCCAGGCCTGGGTCGAAAATCGCAGCACCTTTCGTCCGCGCAGCCGCCGCATGCTGGCCGTGGAGCTTCGTCAGAAAGGCCTCGATGATGAAGCCATCCAATCGGCGCTGCAGGATGTGGACGATGAAGCGCTGGCCTACGAAGCCGCACAGAAACGGGCGCCGCGTTTCAAAGATCTTGAATGGATCGAATTTCGTAAAAAACTGACAGGGTTCCTTGCACGACGCGGATTTCCCTATCCGGTGGCCGCAGAAACGGTCTCGCGGATATGGAGCGAAATGCACACAGAGGACCAAAAT
>DATHRQ010000533.1:0-3041 GCA_035465095.1 Anaerolineales bacterium
ATATGCACAAACGAGCGCGAGTATCCACGCTGATAAATGATCAGTTCGCGTTTTGTGAAAGCTTCCAACACAAATTGGTTGACGATCAGATCAAAGCGTGTGCGCAACGAGAGACCGTATAAGGTTGCAAAACGAAACAACAACGGAGAACAGGATGCGTCCTTCTGCCCGAGCAGATACTCTTCCGCTGCGATCTTGGTCTCGGCATATAACGATTGTGGATTTAGAGGAGTGTCTTCTGTTACAGGTTTTCCATCGGGACTCAACCCATAGTTACTGTATGTGGATGCGAACACGAATCTATCCACGCCCAAATCTGATGCCTGCTCGAAAGCCATTTGCGTGGCCTCGACATTGTACTTCCATGCCACCTGCTTGCCGACAGCCTGACCGGCAGGGAAGCAGACAATGGCTGCCAAATGGATAATCGCATCAGGTTTCTGCCAGTCGTCTTTGATCGAATCTTTTATTGCGCGTGGTTCTGTTACATCCGCTTTGACAAAGTTGAAGTTGGGATGATGGAGGAAAGGCACCAGCGACTCGCCGCCGAAGAGGAGAGAGTCAAGGACGGTGACACGGTAATTAAGGCGGAGCAACTCTGAGGTCAGGAGTGAGCCGATATATCCGGCGCCTCCCGTGATCAAGATATGGCGATCCGTCATTTAGAGTCCTCCATCTGTAATTTCACTTTGAATCCATCCACCTGCAAAACAGGGACATCCTTATCAGTGACAACTTCGATGCCCTGCTCGATACAGGTCAGGCGGCAGATATCCACCACATCGCCTTTGCCAACAATGCGGACACGGTCATAACCGGCATCGCTGACTTTGGCAAGATGATCCTTCACGCGCTGGCGGGTCTTGCGGTAAATGGAAAACGATTTTTCAACATAATCAACCGCAAGACGTGCACGCAAAGCAATGCCTTCGGGCGTGATGATGTAGCGCAGTTTCTTACGCTCAGCACGCTTGGCTTTGACATAACCCTTTGCAATGAGTCGCTTAAGATGCCAGTTGACCGTGCCAACTGCCACACCCAACTGGGTGGCCAGTGTGGACTGGTTGACATCGGGGTCATTTTCAATTTGTTCGAGTAAGGTTAACTCGCGGAGTTCTTCGTTGGTTGATTCCATATTCAATATTTTGCAATTCAAAATTCAGTGACTGAATTATAACCGAGAATAAAAGGCTGTCAAACAGAGAAATAAGCACCCTACTCCAGAACCGATGCTTTTTTGCATAGTGACCTGCATAAGGGGAATAAGACCGATGTCGTCTAAATTACAATATCAATCTTATTGTTATCGCCAATCGCAGTGGACAACACGAAAGGCTCACATATGACTTTAAAGGTAATTGGAGCAGGTTTTGGGCGCACGGGCACAAATTCATTGAAGGTTGCACTGGAGGAGTTGGGATTTGAATAGTGCTATCACATGATAGAAGTTTTTAAGAATCCCTCTCACATGCAGAAGTGGTCTAATATCTTCGAAGGCGGGCAACCAGACTGGGAAAGTCTGTTCGAGGGGTATCAGGCTGCTGTAGATTGGCCTGCTTCCGCATATTACAAAGAACTATTAAGCGCGTATCCTGATGCAAAGATGATCCTGAGCGTTCGTAATCCTGAGCGTTGGCACGAGAGTACCGTCAGCACCATCTATCAGGTCAACCAAAGGTTTGGTCGTGTTTTGCAATTTATTCCCGGTGCAGGAAGATTTTTTAGCGGGATCAATAAAATCATTTGGAATGGCATCTTCCACGGAATACTGGAAGACAAAGCTTACAGCATTAATATCTTAGAAGTTACGCAGTTGGACGGGTTGATGCTAAACTGAGGGCATGAACCCACCGAAATGTGACGAAATGGACTACATCAATTTTCTGATCGCGGCTCAACAAGTTTTTAGCAGCACAGAAGCTTCTCGCAGCCATCCGTTGGAAGAAGGAGCGCCAGCGCACGACGCCTATACGCGTCTGTTGATGCGTTTGCCACCAGATAGCGAGAGGCTGTGGCAAGAAGTTGAGCCATTGGTGGAGCGTGGAATGGGTGTTTTGGTGATCGATGATACAACGTTGGACAAGCCCTACGCTTCGAAGATGGCTTTGGTGACACGGCACTGGTCGGGCAAGCATGGTCGGGTTGTACAGGGCATCAATCTGATCTCGCTGGTCTGGACGATGGACGGCTGTCGACTGCCAAGTGATTTTCGACTTTACAACAAGGAGCAGGATGGTCTGAGCAAGAACGATCATTTCCAAGACATGTTGCGACAAGCTGCAGAACGCGGCTTCGAACCTGAATTGGTGGTGTTTGACAGTTGGTACAGTGGCTTGCCAAACTTGAAACAGTTGCGCAGACTGAACTGGGATTGGCTGACACAACTCAAGCGTAATCGGGAAGTCAGCATTGACCGAAGAGGCAATCGTCCCATATGTGAAATCTTCATTCCGGCTCGAGGACGTGTGGTGCATCTCAAAGGCTATGGCTGGATCAAGGTGTTTCGGACAGTTGGCACAAACGGCGACGCAGAATACTGGGCAACCAGCAAGTTGGCAATGAATATCGAAGAAGCAGCTTTCCATGCTTTGGATGCTTGGCAAATCGAAGTCTATCATCGCGGACTCAAACAATTCACGGGCATTGAGCGTGCTCAATACCGGCTGGAGATCTCTCAGCGTAATCATATTGGCTTGGCAATTCGTGCTTTTATCCGTTTGGAAGTTCACCGCATGCACTCTGGCATCTCCTGGTTTGAAGCCAAGACTGGCATCCTACGCTCGGCTGTTCGTCAATATCTGTCTCAGCCTACTTTCACTCTTCCAACTGCGTAACTTCTAAAAGTATTGAAACAATAGACAATATGGACTAATGCAACCAAAAGTTATAGACAGGATAGACATAATAGACAAGGTCATACACTATGGACGCTTCGAACCAGGAACTAGTGGGTTAGGGTTCACCTGTGCCAGTAGCATGGTGCGGGCAAGTACCTAGTCGGTCACAAATAGAAATCCGCTTTGAGAATGAACTCAGGACTT
>DATHRQ010000534.1:0-5693 GCA_035465095.1 Anaerolineales bacterium
TATGCCTTTGAATGGGAGAACCGCAATGATATCAAGGTCAACCTTGCGCTGCAAAACGAACGACGACTGCCATTGGGCATCGAACAGGCGATCTACCGCGTAACACAGGAATCGCTGGCCAACATAGCGCGGCACAGTAACGCCAATCGCGTGGACATCTCATTGATGTATAACGGCGGTTCCTTACAGTTGGCAGTGGCAGATGACGGGTGCGGATTCGATATGGACCTGAAGGGACACGGGCTGGGCCTGCGCTCCATTCGTGAGCGTGTTAGCAGCGTTCATGGTACGGTGCAAATCCAAAGCGCGCCGGGGGCAGGCACCAGGATCATCGTGCAGGTACCAACCAAAAAATAAGTATGGAGGCGAAAGATGGCAAGGCATAGTACCATTAGTATTTTGATCGTAGATGATCACGAAGTGGTCCGTAATGGCATCCGCTCGTATCTCGAAACGATCAAGGATTTTGAAGTTGTTGGGGAGGCGGATTCCGGTGAGGCCGCCATAAAGATGGTGTCCGAATTGATACCGGATATCGTGTTACTCGACCTGATCATGCCCGGCATGGACGGCGTTGAAACGACGCGCCAGATCAAGAAGGTCACGCCGCGCACACAGGTGGTGGTGTTGACTTCGTATCATGAGGATGTTCACATTTTCCCGGCACTCAAGGCGGGGGCGATCTCATACATCCTGAAAGACATGAAAATGGAAAAGCTGGTGGATGCGTTGCAGCGGGCGGTTCGGCATGAAGTTACGCTGCATCCGTTGGTGGCGGAACGCGTACTGGAAAATATCCGTGGTGACAACAGTGAGGAACCGGCGCTCTTTACCGAACTGACCGAACGTGAACTGGATGTATTGCGGCTGATCGCCAAAGGGATGACCAACAGCCAGATCGCAGAGAACCTTGTCATTAGCGAAAACACGGTCAAGGGGCACGTCAGCAACATTTTGAGTAAACTGCATCTTGCAGACCGTACGCAGGTGGCGGTATATGCCTGGCAGAGCGGGATCGTGAACCGCGAACATATGAAAGACAAGTAATCCGTGAGGCATTTACGACGAGCGGAGGGTTATTGACCCTCCGCTCGTTCGTTAAAAATAAGAAGCGGTTCTTCACCCAAAGGTGCAAAGATCGAATCAGGTATAATCCCCGTGTAAGTGTAAGAGTTGGTCCTATTCTACATTTTGGAGGTGTCCTAGTGGATCTCTCGAAACATGCGTTTTTTGAGGGAAAGATCGTGCCTCTATCAGAGGCAAATATCAACATAGCCACCCATGGCTTTTTATATGGCACAGCCGTTTTCGGCGGCATGCGAGGTTACTGGAACGAAGAGAAGAAACGTCTCTTCGTTTTTCGTCCCTATGACCATTTCCGCCGACTGCTTCATTCATCAAAGATGATGGCGGTGCAGACCGAATACGATGAGGAGAGTCTGATCGAGCTGACGCTCGAACTGCTCCGCACCGACAACTGGCAGCGCGATATTTACATGCGTCCCACTTTTTACAAAGCCGATATGGGCATCGGTGTGAAACTGCACGGCTTAAAAGACGAGTTCTGCATGTTCGTCATGGCGTTCGATAAATATGTGGCGAACGATACAGACGCGCATGTAACTGTTTCCTCCTGGAAGCGCATCGACGACAACGTCATTCCGGCCCGCGGAAAAGTAGCCGGTGCCTATGTGAACTCCGCGCTCATCAAAACCGACGCGATCCGTTCGGGCTTCGACGAGGCATTGGTGCTGGATAACAACGGCCACATCTCTGAAGGCTCGGCGATGAACATTTTCATGCTGCGTGACGGTGTGCTGGTCACTCCCCCGGTCACCGATAATATTCTGGAAGGCATTACGCGCAGGTCGATTATTGAACTGGCGCGCAATGAATTGGGATTGGAGGTTGTGGAACGCTCCATCGACCGCACCGAAGTGTTCATCAGCGAGGAAATATTCATGACCGGCACCGCGGCACAGGTCACAGCGGTGACCAAGGTCGATCACCGCCCCGTCGGCAGCGGCGTGATGGGACCGGTCACGACAAAGTTACGTACAATGTATGATGATATATTACGCGGGAAAAATGAGAAATACGAACACTGGAATATTGTAGTGTAAAACAGGATTAACCCCGAATTTAATCTACCAAGCTTTTAGCCACGGATTTCACGAATTTTCACGAAGAAAGCCGACCAGTTGTATCTGATCGGCTTTCTTTTTGCTTGATGCAGGGCGAAAAATTCAAAATCCTTGAGCATCAGTGTAATCCGTGGCTGAATCAAGAAGCTTGAGGTGAGTCATGTTTTATCGATTCTTCTTGAAACGCACCAGCACCAGATTTTTTGCACAATCTGCTGACGTTGTCAGTTCCACCTTGTCTGACAGCGGAATATTGTTCAAATCCACCAATTGGACGTAGAGTGTTTTATTCGAGGCAATGGGCGTACTCCCGATCACAAATTCAAAGCCTGAAGGCCCATATTCCTTGTTGATGCCGCTCAGGTTTTGCTGCTCCACGGAGTCACCATCCAGGGAGCCGCGCAATACAACGACTGTCCCGATCACAGGACTGTTGTTCTCATCCACGACCGTCCCGCCGATGCCGGCCCAGTTACAGGCAAACTCGGGATGAATGATCGTACTTTCCACCTGCGTCACAGAAATGGCAGAGAAGGGCGCCTTGGGCGTGCTGGTCGGGTTGGGTGTGCGTGTCGGCGGCACAAGCGAGAACGGCGTATCGGTAAAGATCGGCGTAAACGTGGGGCGCGGCGTATTGGTCGGAGTCATCTCCGGCGTGGGGCTGGCCGTCCATGTGGGCTGAAGCCTGATGGGGGTGGGCGTATCCGTGGGAACGCCGGGGGCGAACAGACCGCCTCCGCCCGGCCGAAGAGGATTTAAGGACGATTGCGGGTACATGAAAATGATTGCAAAATACCCAACGATACACAGGGTCAGTAACAATACAATCATCGAAAGAATATTCCATATTCGGTCAGGCGATCCTGATCCACTTCCATTGAATAAATTACTCATCAAAATAACTCCATTGGTCGAATTACTGCGGTGCCAGCACCACATCTGCCAGTCCTTTTTGTTCCTCGACCCAATTCTGCAAAGCCAATTCCTGCAAGGCAAGCAGCGCATCGGGTGAGAGCGGACGGCTTGGGTCTCGCGCAAGGATATTCACGATATGAAAACCCACGTCGGTTGCGATCACGTCGCTATACTGATCAATATCCAGATCAAATGCAATGGCCTCGATCTGCCCGTTGAGCAGGTATCCACGCGGCACCCAGCCGAGGTCACCGCGGGTCAGCGGGTCTGCACGCAACGCCAGTTCATCGAAATCAGCGCCGTCGTTCAATTGCGCCAGAAAACTTTGGGCTGTATCCTGATTATAGAGCAGAATTTGCTGGATGTGTACTTGCTCTGTTGTAAGGGGCACAGATGCAATTATTTTGTCACGCATCCAGGCTGCCTCCCCCGCCCGCTTCAAAGCGGACCGAAAAGCCTGCTGGCTGTATCCCTGGGCATTTTGCCACGCGGACAGCGCCTCTGCCCCGCCGACGTCCGCGGCCAGTGAGTCGATGCGGGCCTGCAAGGCGGCCTCATCGAGGCTGAAGCCATTTTCACGCGCGGCTTGCGCCAAGAGTAACTCGGCGATGTAATTCTGTAAAACCGCGCTGGCCGCATCTGCCGAGGAAACCTCGACCCCCAATACGCTTTGCGCGGTAATATAGCGCTGCACCTCCGCTTCGAAATCGACCACGGGGATGCCTTCGCCGTTCACGGTCAACGCCATCGGCTCGGAGGTGGGAGTCGGAGGTACGGGCGTAAATGTGGCTTGGGGTGTTGAAACAGTTTCAGGCGTGGAAACAGAAGCGCACGCGGAAAATCCGAGTGCGAATCCAAGAGTCAAAAATATCCAAACGAACGACCTGTTTTGTCGAAACATCGCCCCGATTATACGTTAAAAACGTAGGGACACGACGTATCGTGTCCCTACAGAATCTTTTGGTTTGGATGGGTCTAGTACATACCGCCCATACCACCCATATCACCGCCAGGAGGCATGGCAGGCGCGCCTTCCTTCTCAGGCATGTCGGTGATAAGCACGTCGGTGGTCAGGATCATGGCAGCGATGGAGGATGCGTTTTCGAGCGCACCGCGCACCACTTTGACCGGGTCGATGACACCAGCCTTGATCATATCCACGTACTTGCCGGTCAGAACGTTGAAGCCGATATTCTTGTTCTTCTTCTCGGCAGCTGTGCGGCGGACGGTATCGATAATGACGGAGCCGTCCTCACCGGCGTTTGCAGCCAGCTTGCGGATCGGGGCTTCGAGCGCCTTCTTGACGATGTTGATGCCGACGCGAATCTCTTCGTTCTCATCATCGATGTATTCCTTGGCCAGTTTATCCAGCTTGTTGGAGGCATTAATGAGGGAGATCTCACCACCGGGCACGATGCCTTCCTCGACTGCGGCGCGGGCGGCAGAGAGCGCATCTTCAACGCGGTGTTTCTTTTCCTTCATCTCGGTCTCGGTTGCGGCACCTACACGGATGATGGCGACGCCGCCGCTCAACTTGGCCAGGCGTTCCTGGAGTTTTTCGCGGTCGTAATCGCTGGTGCTCTTCTCGATCTCAGCGCGGATCTCATTGATACGACCTTCGATGTCAGATTTCTTGCCTTTGCCGCCGACGATGGTGGTGTTTTCCTTGTCGGAAACGACCTTCTCAGCCTTACCCAGGTCGTTGACCGAGGCGGTTTCGAGTTTGCGGCCGGTCTCTTCGGAGATCACGGTACCGCCGGTCAGGCGGGCAATGTCCTCAAGCATGGCTTTGCGGCGGTCACCGAAGCCGGGGGCCTTGATGGCGAGCACGTTCAACATGCCGCGCAGTTTGTTGAGCACAAGGGTCGCAAGGGCCTCGCCGTCGATATCTTCGGCGATGATGACCAACTCGCGCTTGCCGACCTGGACGAGTTTCTCGAGCAGAGGCACGATATCCTGTGCGGCAGAGATCTTCTTCTCGTGAATGAGGATGTAGGGTTCGCTGATCTCAGCTTCCATTTTATCGGTGCTTGTAATGAAGTAGGGTGAGAGGTAACCGCGGTCGAACTGCATACCTTCAACGAACTCCTGCTCGAACTGCATGGATTTGGATTCTTCAACAGTGATGACGCCGTCCTTACCGACCTTGTCCATCACATCTGCGATCAAATTGCCGATCTCTTCATCTGCGGCAGAGTTGGTGGCAACATTGCCGATATCTTCCTTGGTATCGATCTTTACTGACATCTTGCGGAGTTCTTCCACAACAGATTCGGTAGCCATGGAAATACCTTGTTTGAGAAGCATCGGGTTGTAACCAGCTTCAAGCGCCTTGAGACCTTCGTTCACGATGGCATGTGCCAATACGGTCGAGGTGGTCGTACCGTCACCGGCAATATCGTTGGTCTTCTGAGCGGCTTCCTTAAGGAGCTGGGCGCCCATATTCTCAAACGGATCTTCGAGTTCGATCTCTTTCGCGACGGAAACGCCGTCGTGAGTAACCGTAGGGGAACCGAATTTGCGGTCCACAGCCACGTTGCGGCCCTTGGGGCCGAGCGTTGCGCTCACCGCATTGGCAACGGTGTTCATGCCGTGCTTGAGTTTGCGGCGGGCGTCTTCTGAAAAGACAAGTTG
>DATHRQ010000535.1:0-1896 GCA_035465095.1 Anaerolineales bacterium
GGATCGGGCTGACAGAGATCGGTTGGGGAGGCTCAGCCGTTAGTTGTTGTGTATCAACTGTAGGTTGGGGAAGAGGCGCCTCTCCAGATATTTGGCATGCCATCGCTGCGAGCGTTAAAACAATAATCGCAGGAATAAATCGTTTCATAATGTTGTACTCCTAAAATTTGATCTTGGAAGCTTCCTCAAGAAGTTCTTGTTGCTTGGCCGACAGGTATTTTGGGATTTTGACTTTGACCTTTACGAACAGGTCGCCAGTCTCTTTTTTGTTTTTGACGTGAGGCATCCCACGCCCGCTAAGACGAAATACTTGCCCGGGCTGTGTGCCGGCTGGGATGTTGAGTTTGATCTTTCCGTTAAGGGTTTCCACCTCTGCTTCGCCGCCAAGGATGGCTGTGAACACATCCACAGTGGCCGTTGTGTGCAGGTCGTTGCCGCGTCGTTCGAAGCGATTGTCGTTGGCGACTTGAATGATTAGGTAGAGGTCCAGCCCGTCAGGGCCGGCGCCCGCTACGCGTACTTTCGAACCGGTACGAACGCCCGCAGGGATGCGCACCTGTTTCTGTTTTCCATCGGTTTGGAGCAGGCGTGTGGCTCCCTGATACGCCTCCTCGAGACTTATCTGAAGTTCCTGCTGATAGCCTCGCGGCTGCGAACGGGCAGATTGCCCGCCGGCTCCGCCCATGCCGAAAATGGTTTGGAAGAAATCCGAAAAGCCTCCGCCGCCGAACATATCGTTCAGGTCGTCCATATTCACATTCACGCGCGTGCCGCCTGGGGAGCCGCCGTATTGTCCCCAAAAATCGCCCTGTCCGCCGCGTCTCTGCCATTTGGAGTAGTCGCTACCCACGCGGTCATAGTGCGATTTCTTTTTTTCGTCGCTCAAAACTTCGTAGGCTTCGTTGATCTCCTTAAATCGATCTTCAGCCTGCTTGTTGTCGGGGTTGTAATCCGGATGATACTCCTTGGCCAGTTTTCGATATGCCTTACGGATCTCGTCGCTGCTGGCCTTGCGGTCCACACCCAGGATCTTGTAATAGTCTTTATATTCCATTCTTTAATTGTCGCACTCCGTATGATGCAAGTCAAGAACTCAAGAGGATATCTAACATAACTCTAATTGATTCGCCCTGTCAGTGCGTCGCACCTTGCGGGTTGGTTTATGGCTCAAAGCAGATGATTTCATCTTTTGGTATCCCTCGACCATTGATGTGCGACGCACCCTCCAACGCTCTGCCGCCTCTGTCCTGGCCCGGCCTGATTCTGCCCCGAAAAGTGACTCTCACCTCATATTCTTGACCAGATAATATTCTCCGCGCTCGAACCCGCGCCCGCGATAATATCCGCGTGTGCCAACTGCCGAGATGACAGCCATGCGCTCGAAGCCCTTTTCCTTTGCGATTCGCTCCGCCTCCTCCAGCAGGCGCGTTCCCAGCCCGGCATGCTGCGCCGCGCCTTTCTGCTCCTCACCAACGGCCAGCGACTGCCCATATACGTGGACTTCACGGATCAGCGCTGCCTTTGTCAGGTCAGACATTCCCGTTTGTGGAGAGTCCTTGCCGGGTAGCGATAATCTTAAGAATCCCGCCAGCTTATCGTCCGGCGTCACGAACGAGATGAAATGCTCCTCAGCCGCGCCTGCCTGATAGACGACATCATCCAATTCCAAAGCGCCGGTCTGCACCGATTTCCCGCGGACTTCGCGGCAGCGCACGCACTGACATTTCGAGCCGCGCCGTGTCATCTCCCTGTGCACGTCCTGCCGCAAACTGGTACGCTTATTTCCCTCGACCACATTCGTGGACGGAATATCACGGATGATCCTATTTACACGGCAATATCTTGGGATGGTTGTTTTGATGTCCGCGATCAGGTCGATCAATTCCTGCGTGGTGT
>DATHRQ010000536.1:0-15908 GCA_035465095.1 Anaerolineales bacterium
GCAGCCTGCCCGAGATTTGCGATCAGGAACACAACCGGGAACAGGAAGGTGAACAATCTTGAAACAGAAATGGCCTGGTTCATGGTTGCATCTGCCGCATTACGAAACTTGGCCTGTTGTTCCCTTTCACGGGTAAAGGCCTTGACCACCCTGATGCCTGCCAGGTTTTCCTGCAAAACCGTGTTCAAATGCGAAAGTTTCTGCTGCACCTTGACGAACATGGGCTGCGCCAAACTCGCAAAGATGCCGAACATCACCATCGCGATCGGCAGGATCGGCATGGCCGTCCAAGCGAGCGCAACATTCGATGTGAACAGGATAATGACCGTGCCCGTCAGCAGGATGACCGCGCCCACCAGCTGCAAGAGTCCCTGCCCGATGAATAAACGCACCTTCTCCACATCATCCGTCGCACGGATCATCAACTGACCGGTCTGATTTTTATCGTGATACGAAAAGGATAAATTTTGGATCTTCGCATACAAATCGTTGCGCATATCATAGGCGACAGCCTGCGAGTTCTTCTCCGCCCAGTATGCCTGCAAAAACGCGAACAGACCGCGCAACACGGCGAAGATGACAATGGCGACCAGCGCATACGTTAGTGCCTGCGGCGCAGAAGTGACGTCCGCTTCCAACTGCACTTTGAGCTGCTCCAGAGTCAGGGAAACGTCCCTGCCTGTGGCTTCCAGGATCCTCGGCAGCGCCTGCCCCGCCAATTCCGCGGGAATCTTATCCAATGCTTGCAGGATCTGGTCAGAGATAAAGCCGGAAGTTACGGCATCAATGACATTACGGATCATGCGCGGTACGGCCAGTTGCGAAAACGTGGCGATGATCAAAAAGATATATGGCAGGGCAGCCTGACGTCCGTAACGCGTCAGGTAGCGGATCGAACGGCCAATGCCCTTGAATGATGGTCTTTGCCCGCGCCCCCTTCGTCCACGAGCTTTTGGTTGAGACATGGTTGCTTGCATAAAGTTCCTTTCCAGATTGAAGAACAGAGAATAGCAACTTGCAGGGGTCTGATTATTTCATGTGAATTGAAGATGAACCAATTCAGGAGTTATGCTGATTGTTGAACAGGGTCTTCCATGTCCTGCGCGGCGCGGGTCAGAATGTCCAGCGCCTCGCTGACCTGGCTGCGTTCGGCTTCGGTCAGCCGTGCGGACAACAGGTCCATCCAGCGATAGCGTTCATCAAATCCCTGACGGATCAAATCATGTCCTTTGTCGGTCAGGTTCAACAACTTGGCACGACGGTCATGCGGATCTTCCTCACGGACGACGAATCCATTTTGAACCAGCTTATCCACAAGCTGACTGGCCGCTGCAGGCGTGACCTCGAACCGCTCACTGATCTCGGACATGCCGCACGCACCTTTGTGATGCAACTGCATCAAGACGCTGAACTGCGGCACTGAAAGCCCTGTCGATTTGGCAAACAAGTGCCAACTTCGCATGGAACGGTGCATAAACACATCCATCCATGAACGGATGGCTTGGGTAAATTGGGGGGAATTTGTCATAGTTAAGCCTTCTTTCTATTTAAGCGGGCTTAAATTTATACGTGAGTTAAGAATCCGTCAAGAGCGGGAAAATAAGAGAATTGTTAGAAGTCAAATAAAAGACGCATTGTCGCTAGACAAGAGACGAGCTGTCTCATATAATGCGGGTATTAATTTGCACTTGCCTACCAAGGAGTATGAAATGCCCAAGTTATTAATGTGTGATCCGAATTTATTTGAAAAAGACCTCAGCGATCATGTCTATATCGTGACCGGAGCCAATTCGGGCTCCGGTTTTGCGACAACGAAGCAACTAGCCGAACAGGGTGCGCGTGTGATCGGCGCCTGTCGCCGTGTGGATGCAGGAAAACAAGCTTTTGCCGATGTGAAAGATATGCGTGGCTCGGTCGAGATCATGGAATTGGACCTTGCCAGCCTCACCTCCGTCCGCCGCTTTGCAGAAGGCTTTCTCGCCAAATATGACCGCCTCGATGGCCTCGTCAACAACGCCGGCGTTATGCATACTCCCGAAGGCAGAACAAAAGATGGGTTTGAAACCCAGTTCGGGATCAATTATCTCGGACACTTTCTGCTCACCGAACTCCTGCTTGACATCTTGAAAGCAAGCGCACCGGCACGCATCGTGTGCGTTTCCAGCGTGGCGCATGCCGGGATGCGCGGATACTATGGTGAGATCGATTTTGAAGACCTGAATTTTGATAATAAGGAATATGACGCCTACCAGGCCTACGCAAATTCCAAGCTGGCAATCGTGCTGCAAGCCCTTGACCTTTCCCGCCGTCTTGAGGGCACAGGCGTTTCTGCCTTTTCGGTGCACCCGGGTTGGATACGGTCGAATCTGGTAGCAGATTCCGCAGGGACGGCCGGAAAATTTGTGCAAAATGTCCTACTGAGACCTTTCAGCGGCGTCCTTGGCACGGTGTCTTGGTTTGAAGGCGCTCAAACAACCCTTCACTGCCTGCTGGATGAAGATGCCCCAAATCACAACGGCGCGTATTATAGTCAGATCAGTATCCTATATCCCAATAAGGAAAATCGCCCCGGCGGCTGGCCGATGCCGTCTCCCAACCCGCTCGCGCACGATAAAGAACTCGCCGAGAGACTTTATCATCGCAGCATGGAGCTTATCGGGCTGGAGGAGAAATAGGAATATTAAACAACGCAACGATAAGCTAGAATAATACGAACAATTATGAACGATAAGACAAACAAAAATTGGACAACGGACAATATGCCCGATCTGACAGGCAAGGTGATTATCGTCACCGGCGCCAACAGCGGAATCGGTTATGAAGCAGCCAAAGAGTTCGCCCGCAAGGGAGCGCAAACCATTCTGGCTTGTCGCAACATGGATAAGGCTCAAAGCGCATTGAATCAGATCTGGGCGGAAGTCCCGAACGCCAAAGTTGAGATCATGCAGCTTGATCTGGCAAGTCAGAAATCTATCCATGCCTTCGCCGAAGCCTTCAAATCCAAATATAACCGTTTGGATGTTTTGGTGAACAATGCCGGGATCATGATGGTCTCATATGGCAGGACAGAAGATGGATTTGAAAGACAGTTTGGCACAAACCATCTGGGCCATTTTGCGCTGACCGGCCTGCTGTTCGACCTGTTAAAGAACACGCCCAACTCGCGGGTTGTTAATGTCAGCAGTAACGGGCATCGACAGGGACATATGGATTTCGACAACCTGATGTATGAGAAAGGGGGCTATTCGCGCATGGGTGCCTATGGACGCACAAAACTGGCGAATCTTCTTTTCACTTACGAATTGCAACGCCGCTTCGAAAGGGGAGGAATCAATTCAATTGCAACAGCCGCTCACCCTGGGCTCACCAACACAGCCCTGGCAGATCATTTGTTTGGGGTAAAGTTTCTGCGGCCCATTCTCGGACGGTTAATCCAGAACTCGGCCATGGGCGCCCTCCCCACCCTGCGTGCTGCCGTTGATCCCACAGCAAAAGGAGGTCAATATTATGGGCCGGGAAATCCGGGTGAGACCAGCGGTTACCCGATTGTGGTTCGATCAAATAGAGCGTCTCATAACAAATCGGATGCGCGTCAGCTTTGGCTGATTTCAGAAGAATTGACCGGATTAAAATTTCTTTGAACGGAAAAATATAATGGATTGGATACGGGCACGCAGTGACGAACAAATCAAGCAGCGCCTCAATGAGATCGTGGATGCGACCGCGCGGTTGTACGAAGAGAACCGTTTTGAAGACATCACCTTTGCCATGATCGCAAAGGAGGCAAACTTCACACGCTCAAATCTCTATCGTTACTTTCAGACCAAGGAGGATATCTTCCTCGAACTTATGAAGCACGATATTGAGGCCTGGCGTAAAGATTCGCTTGAGAAATTCGCGGATGGAAATCCGTCATTTCATGACGTTGCTGAGATCTCTGTGGAATTGATTCTGAAACACAAGAGAATGATCAAACTACTGACCATACTTTTTACCCTGCTGGAACCGAATGCGTCCCTCGAGGTTTTGACTGCCTTCAAGAAAAAAATAACGGAAGAAATTGGCGTGGTCGCACAATTCCTGAGCACAAAACTGCCTTTCCCGTCTGTGGAAGCTGCGGCTGAGTTTTTATCCGCCCAGTCCTATCTGGCGATCGGCGCCTTTCCCATGATGAATTTGACTCATAAACAAAAAGAAGCCATGCTGGCGGCCGGGGAGGAAATAGATCCGGAATATTATCGGGAGAGATTGATTCACGCCATTGAATTGTTGCTTAAGGGATTTACAGCAGGTTCACTTTAGGCTGCATAATTTTCTGCACTAAATCAGTGCATCAATCTTGATTCTGATTCTCGCCAGATCGCCTGATGGAATCACGCCGGATGCGTATCAATGTTTGTCTCACGGTCGGCAGACGTATCACAAATAAGAGTATTACGTAGACAGCATATACAACGACCCAATCATAAATATCCCTATCCAGCCAGAAGTAATGCAGAATGCTCAGAGGCACAGCAAAATATACAAGGCGGTGCAAAACCTTCCAGCGTCTGCCCAATCGTTTTTGCCAGCCATTCGTGGATGTCAACGCGAGGGGAATTAATAACGCAAACGCCAGCAGACCAATGCTCATGGCGCGGCGTTCTCCAAGGTCTCGCAGGATCAACTGCCAATCAAACCCATTGCTGAGCCAGGCATACACAAACAGATGCAACGCAATATAACAAAAGCCATATACTCCCAACGGACGACGGAAGGGGATCAGATTTGCATTACCGAACAGAATGTTGGCGGGTGTGATCGAAAATGAAGCGACGATAAACGCCAACCCCACCGCACCAAACCGAATGATCAAGTGACGGTCAAGAACGATGGGCAGCGTACTTGTGAAATATTCGTATGCAGTCAGAATCAATGGCGATGAAGCCATGATATGCACCGGGAGGGTCCGCCACGGGTGAGTGCGTGCCATATTCCGCGTTTAGAAGGTTTGCCCGAAGTCCTCTGCAAAGTCCTGCCACACGCTGTGGATATGGGTGCCGCGATTGCGCGAGTAGTCGTGTTCCAATAAAAAAGTGGGACCCTGTAACCGGTAGTAATGCGGACGTTGTGCTTCGAGTGATCCCGCCTAGGCGAAGTAAATGTTCTCGAAACCGGCGGCCTGTAACCGGTCAAGATGAGAGGCGGAGATCATATCCGGCAAAGTATCGAGGTATTTGTGGATGATTTCCATAACAAGAGCCTGTTGGTTTGCATCCAGGGAAGATGTGGGAATTCCAATATTCTCGAGGGCCGTCACATACGGCATGTTTTGAGTAATATGGCGTCCGGGCGCGTTATCCTGAAAGATGGCAGTCGCGCGCTGATTATTGTCCAGTGAAGTGACGAGTTCACGCGCCGCCCATTCCTCACGCTCCATGGCCTTCAAGCCAGCATTGTTGATCGTGGGCCACGCACCCAGGAAAAACGGCGTAACGGAAAGTTTGCCATTGATAAAATTGGAACGCAGTGAAAGATGATGGCCCTCCCACCGCCAACCCCAAGGTTCGACGCCCGGCGTGCCGAACACGGTCACATAATAAAGCTCGGGGTCGTTACCCAAATCATTTTGCAGGGAGATGATGTCAATTGATTTCTGCAACCCATAGGCAGACTGGCTGGCTTGTAATAGGGCGAGCGCAGCATCACGCTGGGATGTGTCCATTTCACGCAGAGGCAGGCCGTTGCGCGGAAAGTTGCGCGGCGTGGTCCAGTGCCAGCGCGTCAGTTCGGGATCGTTAAAGGCATAGGTGGATTTTGACCTTTGTGATGGGTCAAGCGAATCAAGATAACTTGCTGCAAGTCTGGCAACATTTTCAGAAAAAGTGGACAGGCTTGGCCCAACGGTGGCAGCAGGGTTGGTTGTCGCTCCAGGCTGGAGAGTCGAAGTTGGGAGTGGCGGAACAGTAGGAAATGGCGAAGAAGTCGGCAACAATTCCTCAGTTGCGCGGGCAACCGGGGGAGCAGGCTGCCAACCCGCCAAGCATTCCAAATGCACCTATTTTCAATGCGTCCCTGCGGGAAATCTTTTTGGTCATGAGCACACCTCCGTATCGTAAATAACAGTCAACCTGTAAATTACTGATTGGCAGAAAACAAAACCACGGTCCGTATGAAATCGGACATGGAACCGGCAACTAAATCATTTATACATGGAATCAGCCCGGGATAAAGGGGAAGGGAGTTAAGAGGATAATTAGAAAAGTTTGAGGTTCGAAAACCTGCGCTCACCATATTCATCCATTGGTACTTTACAAGGGGCAGGGTGTCTGGCGTTCTTTTTTAGATCAGATCAGAAAAGTCTTGAAATTTACAGCCTGATTTTATATACTACTATTGTGGATAAAATCTTTATGAAAAGCATCAAACGAAACTGCTATCCTTTGTTACTGACAATGGGTGGAAACAGCTTTCAACAATTTAGGAGGATGTTATGGATCTTGGTGCCATGATCGATGTCGCTATCGGAGTTATATTTATTTGGATCGTGCTCAGCCTGACGACCATCCAGATTCAGGAATGGATCAATACCCGGCTTGATAAGCGTGCAAAAGATCTGGAGGAAGCCATCTATGAAATGCTGGCTAACCCCAACCTCAAGGCACAGTTTTACGATCATCCGGTCATTCGGGGATTGACCGCAAAAAAGCGAAAGGAACCATCTCCAACCGCCCGCTGGTACTACAAATATCCTCTTATTCGTGGCTTTACCAAGGAAAAGCGGCAGTTGCCTTCCTATATTCCGTCCCAACAGTTTGCCCTGACACTTTTCGATATCGCGATGACCGCCGGTACAGAATCTTCCCTTATACAACAGGGGATTTTGAGAGTCCGAGATGACCTTGAAAATGATAAACATTTGTCACACACTGATGCGATCATTGTGGAATTGAATCTACTGGCCGAATTGGCACGCAGCGCTGCAGCCACAGAAGCAGGAACCGCCTTGACGCAAAAGACGCTTGAGATGTTGAAGATGGAAACCGGAAGATTCCTTGAAAAATTCAAGTCCAAGTACCCGAAATTCAAGCTCGATGAAGATCTGGAAGCCTTTATTCAGTTGGAACTCGAGCGGGCACTCAAGGAAGCAGAGAAACTTAAAGGCGAAATCGACGAAATCTTGACCAAAGATGTGTCATACAATGAAGCCAGCAGCCTAGACAAATTTCGTCAAGGGATTGCCGCATTGAGCGTCGTCAGTCCCGAAGTAAACCAAACGCTGAACGCTCTGTTATTGAATCTGGAGGATTACTTAACCACTGGCGAGTCAGAGCTTGCGAGTGCCCGGGCAAATATTGAAAAATGGTTCAATGATTCGATGGATCGCGTCAGCGGTGTATTTAAACGGTATTCACAACTCATGGCATTGTTCATTGGATTCTCAATTGCATTACTGTTGAACGTAGACTCCATCGACCTGACCTTTTTCCTCTGGCGCGAACCGGCGGTACGGCAAGCGTTGGCAGCCAAGGCTGAGAACTTCGAATTTCCCGAATCAGAGGTCGGTGACAGTCCAGGTGACGTCCTGCAAGAATTCAGAGATCAATTTTCAGGGCTGAAACTGCCGGTGGGATGGGTTATCGAAACTGATGCAAATGTAGTTGGCAAGTGTACGCCATTTCCAAACAAACAAAATAATGGGATCTTTGGTATCAGAATTAGGAATAACACCTGTTTGGTCACTCCCGATCAAAATAGTCAAACCAATATCTGGCTTAAGCTGGGTGGAATCTTTATGACGGCTCTGGCCGCCCGACTTGGGGCACCTTTCTGGTTCGATGTCCTCAAGAGGACAGTCAACCTGCGGGGAACAGGCGCGAATCCAAACGAAAAAAGTAAACCGTAGCCCCTGTTACATATATAGATAGATTGAAAAAGACAAAACTTCATAAATGCAACGGAACCGGAAGGGATTAATCCCTTCCGGTTCCGTTGCATTTATGAAGTTTTGTCTTTTTCAATCTATCTATATATGTAACAGGGGCTACGGTTTACTTTTTTCGTTTGGATTCGCGCCTGTTCCCCGCAGGTTGACTGTCCTCTTGAGGACATCGAACCAGAAAGGTGCCCCAAGTCGGGCGGCCAGAGCCGTCATAAAGATTCCACCCAGCTTAAGCCAGATATTGGTTTGACTATTTTGATCGGGAGTGACCAAACAGGTGTTATTCCTAATTCTGATACCAAAGATCCCATTATTTTGTTTGTTTGGAAATGGCGTACACTTGCCAACTACATTTGCATCAGTTTCGATAACCCATCCCACCGGCAGTTTCAGCCCTGAAAATTGATCTCTGAATTCTTGCAGGACGTCACCTGGACTGTCACCGACCTCTGATTCGGGAAATTCGAAGTTCTCAGCCTTGGCTGCCAACGCTTGCCGTACCGCCGGTTCGCGCCAGAGGAAAAAGGTCAGGTCGATGGAGTCTACGTTCAACAGTAATGCAATTGAGAATCCAATGAACAATGCCATGAGTTGTGAATACCGTTTAAATACACCGCTGACGCGATCCATCGAATCATTGAACCATTTTTCAATATTTGCCCGGGCACTCGCAAGCTCTGACTCGCCAGTGGTTAAGTAATCCTCCAGATTCAATAACAGAGCGTTCAGCGTTTGGTTTACTTCGGGACTGACGACGCTCAATGCGGCAATCCCTTGACGAAATTTGTCTAGGCTGCTGGCTTCATTGTATGACACATCTTTGGTCAAGATTTCGTCGATTTCGCCTTTAAGTTTCTCTGCTTCCTTGAGTGCCCGCTCGAGTTCCAACTGAATAAAGGCTTCCAGATCTTCATCGAGCTTGAATTTCGGGTACTTGGACTTGAATTTTTCAAGGAATCTTCCGGTTTCCATCTTCAACATCTCAAGCGTCTTTTGCGTCAAGGCGGTTCCTGCTTCTGTGGCTGCAGCGCTGCGTGCCAATTCGGCCAGTAGATTCAATTCCACAATGATCGCATCAGTGTGTGACAAATGTTTATCATTTTCAAGGTCATCTCGGACTCTCAAAATCCCCTGTTGTATAAGGGAAGATTCTGTACCGGCGGTCATCGCGATATCGAAAAGTGTCAGGGCAAACTGTTGGGACGGAATATAGGAAGGCAACTGCCGCTTTTCCTTGGTAAAGCCACGAATAAGAGGATATTTGTAGTACCAGCGGGCGGTTGGAGATGGTTCCTTTCGCTTTTTTGCGGTCAATCCCCGAATGACCGGATGATCGTAAAACTGTGCCTTGAGGTTGGGGTTAGCCAGCATTTCATAGATGGCTTCCTCCAGATCTTTTGCACGCTTATCAAGCCGGGTATTGATCCATTCCTGAATCTGGATGGTCGTCAGGCTGAGCACGATCCAAATAAATATAACTCCGATAGCGACATCGATCATGGCACCAAGATCCATAACATCCTCCTAAATTGTTGAAAGCTGTTTCCACCCATTGTCAGTAACAAAGGATAGCAGTTTCGTTTGATGCTTTTCATAAAGATTTTATCCACAATAGTAGTATATAAAATCAGGCTGTAAATTTCAAGACTTTTCTGATCTGATCTAAAAAAGAACGCCAGACACCCTGCCCCTTGTAAAGTACCAATGGATGAATATGGTGAGCGCAGGTTTTCGAACCTCAAACTTTTCTAATTATCCTCTTAACTCCCTTCCCCTTTATCCCGGGCTGATTCCATGTATAAATGATTTAGTTGCCGGTTCCATGTCCGATTTCATACGGACCGTGGTTTTGTTTTCTGCCAATCAGTAATTTACAGGTTGACTGTTATTTACGATACGGAGGTGTGCTCATGACCAAAAAGATTTCCCGCAGGGACGCATTGAAAATAGGTGCATTTGGAATGCTTGGCGGGTTGGCAGCCTGCTCCCCCGGTTGCCCGCGCAACTGAGGAATTGTTGCCGACTTCTTCGCCATTTCCTACTGTTCCGCCACTCCCAACTTCGACTCTCCAGCCTGGAGCGACAACCAACCCTGCTGCCACCGTTGGGCCAAGCCTGTCCACTTTTTCTGAAAATGTTGCCAGACTTGCAGCAAGTTATCTTGATTCGCTTGACCCATCACAAAGGTCAAAATCCACCTATGCCTTTAACGATCCCGAACTGACGCGCTGGCACTGGACCACGCCGCGCAACTTTCCGCGCAACGGCCTGCCTCTGCGTGAAATGGACACATCCCAGCGTGATGCTGCGCTCGCCCTATTACAAGCCAGCCAGTCTGCCTATGGGTTGCAGAAATCAATTGACATCATCTCCCTGCAAAATGATTTGGGTAACGACCCCGAGCTTTATTATGTGACCGTGTTCGGCACGCCGGGCGTCGAACCTTGGGGTTGGCGGTGGGAGGGCCATCATCTTTCACTGCGTTCCAATTTTATCAATGGCAAACTTTCCGTTACGCCGTTTTTCCTGGGTGCGTGGCCCACGATCAACAATGCTGGCTTGAAGGCCATGGAGCGTGAGGAATGGGCGGCGCGTGAACTCGTCACTTCACTGGACAATAATCAGCGCGCGACTGCCATCTTTCAGGATAACGCGCCCGGACGCCATATTACTCAAAACATGCCGTATGTGACGGCCCTCGAGAATATTGGAATTCCCACATCTTCCCTGGATGCAAACCAACAGGCTCTTGTTATGGAAATCATCCACAAATACCTCGATACTTTGCCGGATATGATCTCCGCCTCTCATCTTGACCGGTTACAGGCCGCCGGTTTCGAGAACATTTACTTCGCCTAGGCGGGATCACTCGAAGCACAACGTCCGCATTACTACCGGTTACAGGGTCCCACTTTTTTATTGGAACACGACTACTCGCGCAATCGCGGCACCCATATCCACAGCGTGTGGCAGGACTTTGCAGAGGACTTCGGGCAAACCTTCTAAACGCGGAATATGGCACGCACTCACCCGTGGCGGACCCTCCCGGTGCATATCATGGCTTCATCGCCATTGATTCTGACTGCATACGAATATTTCACAAGTACGCTGCCCATCGTTCTTGACCGTCACTTGATCATTCGGTTTGGTGCGGTGGGGTTGGCGTTTATCGTCGCTTCATTTTCGATCACACCCGCCAACATTCTGTTCGGTAATGCAAATCTGATCCCCTTCCGTCGTCCGTTGGGAGTATATGGCTTTTGTTATATTGCGTTGCATCTGTTTGTGTATGCCTGGCTCAGCAATGGGTTTGATTGGCAGTTGATCCTGCGAGACCTTGGAGAACGCCGCGCCATGAGCATTGGTCTGCTGGCGTTTGCGTTATTAATTCCCCTCGCGTTGACATCCACGAATGGCTGGCAAAAACGATTGGGCAGACGCTGGAAGGTTTTGCACCGCCTTGTATATTTTGCTGTGCCTCTGAGCATTCTGCATTACTTCTGGCTGGATAGGGATATTTATGATTGGGTCGTTGTATATGCTGTCTACGTAATACTCTTATTTGTGATACGTCTGCCGACCGTGAGACAAACATTGATACGCATCCGGCGTGATTCCATCAGGCGATCTGGCGAGAATCAGAATCAAGATTGATGCACTGATTTAGTGCAGAAAATTATGCAGCCTAAAGTGAACCTGCTGTAAATCCCTTAAGCAACAATTCAATGGCGTGAATCAATCTCTCCCGATAATATTCCGGATCTATTTCCTCCCCGGCCGCCAGCATGGCTTCTTTTTGTTTATGAGTCAAATTCATCATGGGAAAGGCGCCGATCGCCAGATAGGACTGGGCGGATAAAAACTCAGCCGCAGCTTCCACAGACGGGAAAGGCAGTTTTGTGCTCAGGAATTGTGCGACCACGCCAATTTCTTCCGTTATTTTTTTCTTGAAGGCAGTCAAAACCTCGAGGGACGCATTCGGTTCCAGCAGGGTAAAAAGTATGGTCAGTAGTTTGATCATTCTCTTGTGTTTCAGAATCAATTCCACAGAGATCTCAGCAACGTCATGAAATGACGGATTTCCATCCGCGAATTTCTCAAGCGAATCTTTACGCCAGGCCTCAATATCGTGCTTCATAAGTTCGAGGAAGATATCCTCCTTGGTCTGAAAGTAACGATAGAGATTTGAGCGTGTGAAGTTTGCCTCCTTTGCGATCATGGCAAAGGTGATGTCTTCAAAACGGTTCTCTTCGTACAACCGCGCGGTCGCATCCACGATCTCATTGAGGCGCTGCTTGATTTGTTCGTCACTGCGTGCCCGTATCCAATCCATTATATTTTTCCGTTCAAAGAAATTTTAATCCGGTCAATTCTTCTGAAATCAGCCAAAGCTGACGCGCATCCGATTTGTTATGAGACGCTCTATTTGATCGAACCACAATCGGGTAACCGCTGGTCTCACCCGGATTTCCCGGCCCATAATATTGACCTCCTTTTGCTGTGGGATCAACGGCAGCACGCAGGGTGGGGAGGGCGCCCATGGCCGAGTTCTGGATTAACCGTCCGAGAATGGGCCGCAGAAACTTTACCCCAAACAAATGATCTGCCAGGGCTGTGTTGGTGAGCCCAGGGTGAGCGGCTGTTGCAATTGAATTGATTCCTCCCCTTTCGAAGCGGCGTTGCAATTCGTAAGTGAAAAGAAGATTCGCCAGTTTTGTGCGTCCATAGGCACCCATGCGCGAATAGCCCCCTTTCTCATACATCAGGTTGTCGAAATCCATATGTCCCTGTCGATGCCCGTTACTGCTGACATTAACAACCCGCGAGTTGGGCGTGTTCTTTAACAGGTCGAACAGCAGGCCGGTCAGCGCAAAATGGCCCAGATGGTTTGTGCCAAACTGTCTTTCAAATCCATCTTCTGTCCTGCCATATGAGACCATCATGATCCCGGCATTGTTCACCAAAACATCCAAACGGTTATATTTGGATTTGAAGGCTTCGGCGAAGGCATGGATAGATTTCTGACTTGCCAGATCAAGCTGCATGATCTCAACTTTGGCGTTCGGGACTTCCGCCCAGATCTGATTCAATGCGCTTTGAGCCTTATCCATGTTGCGACAAGCCAGAATGGTTTGCGCTCCCTTGCGGGCGAACTCTTTGGCTGCTTCATAACCGATTCCGCTGTTGGCGCCGGTGACGATAATCACCTTGCCTGTCAGATCGGGCATATTGTCCGTTGTCCAATTTTTGTTTGTCTTATCGTTCATAATTGTTCGTATTATTCTAGCTTATCGTTGCGTTGTTTAATATTCCTATTTCTCCTCCAGCCCGATAAGCTCCATGCTGCGATGATAAAGTCTCTCGGCGAGTTCTTTATCGTGCGCGAGCGGGTTGGGAGACGGCATCGGCCAGCCGCCGGGGCGATTTTCCTTATTGGGATATAGGATACTGATCTGACTATAATACGCGCCGTTGTGATTTGGGGCATCTTCATCCAGCAGGCAGTGAAGGGTTGTTTGAGCGCCTTCAAACCAAGACACCGTGCCAAGGACGCCGCTGAAAGGTCTCAGTAGGACATTTTGCACAAATTTTCCGGCCGTCCCTGCGGAATCTGCTACCAGATTCGACCGTATCCAACCCGGGTGCACCGAAAAGGCAGAAACGCCTGTGCCCTCAAGACGGCGGGAAAGGTCAAGGGCTTGCAGCACGATTGCCAGCTTGGAATTTGCGTAGGCCTGGTAGGCGTCATATTCCTTATTATCAAAATTCAGGTCTTCAAAATCGATCTCACCATAGTATCCGCGCATCCCGGCATGCGCCACGCTGGAAACGCACACGATGCGTGCCGGTGCGCTTGCTTTCAAGATGTCAAGCAGGAGTTCGGTGAGCAGAAAGTGTCCGAGATAATTGATCCCGAACTGGGTTTCAAACCCATCTTTTGTTCTGCCTTCGGGAGTATGCATAACGCCGGCGTTGTTGACGAGGCCATCGAGGCGGTCATATTTGGCGAGAAAGCCTTCTGCAAAGCGGCGGACGGAGGTGAGGCTGGCAAGGTCCAATTCCATGATCTCGACCGAGCCACGCATATCTTTCACATCGGCAAAAGCTTGTTTTCCTGCATCCACACGGCGACAGGCGCCGATCACACGCGCACCCTGTTCGGCTAGTTGCTTCGTTGTCGCAAAACCGGAGCCCGAATTGGCTCCGGTCACGATATAGACATGATCGCTGAGGTCTTTTTCAAATAAATTCGGATCACACATTAATAACTTGGGCATTTCATACTCCTTGGTAGGCAAGTGCAAATTAATACCCGCATTATATGAGACAGCTCGTCTCTTGTCTAGCGACAATGCGTCTTTTATTTGACTTCTAACAATTCTCTTATTTTCCCGCTCTTGACGGATTCTTAACTCACGTATAAATTTAAGCCCGCTTAAATAGAAAGAAGGCTTAACTATGACAAATTCCCCCCAATTTACCCAAGCCATCCGTTCATGGATGGATGTGTTTATGCACCGTTCCATGCGAAGTTGGCACTTGTTTGCCAAATCGACAGGGCTTTCAGTGCCGCAGTTCAGCGTCTTGATGCAGTTGCATCACAAAGGTGCGTGCGGCATGTCCGAGATCAGTGAGCGGTTCGAGGTCACGCCTGCAGCGGCCAGTCAGCTTGTGGATAAGCTGGTTCAAAATGGATTCGTCGTCCGTGAGGAAGATCCGCATGACCGTCGTGCCAAGTTGTTGAACCTGACCGACAAAGGACATGATTTGATCCGTCAGGGATTTGATGAACGCTATCGCTGGATGGACCTGTTGTCCGCACGGCTGACCGAAGCCGAACGCAGCCAGGTCAGCGAGGCGCTGGACATTCTGACCCGCGCCGCGCAGGACATGGAAGACCCTGTTCAACAATCAGCATAACTCCTGAATTGGTTCATCTTCAATTCACATGAAATAATCAGACCCCTGCAAGTTGCTATTCTCTGTTCTTCAATCTGGAAAGGAACTTTATGCAAGCAACCATGTCTCAACCAAAAGCTCGTGGACGAAGGGGGCGCGGGCAAAGACCATCATTCAAGGGCATTGGCCGTTCGATCCGCTACCTGACGCGTTACGGACGTCAGGCTGCCCTGCCATATATCTTTTTGATCATCGCCACGTTTTCGCAACTGGCCGTACCGCGCATGATCCGTAATGTCATTGATGCCGTAACTTCCGGCTTTATCTCTGACCAGATCCTGCAAGCATTGGATAAGATTCCCGCGGAATTGGCGGGGCAGGCGCTGCCGAGGATCCTGGAAGCCACAGGCAGGGACGTTTCCCTGACTCTGGAGCAGCTCAAAGTGCAGTTGGAAGCGGACGTCACTTCTGCGCCGCAGGCACTAACGTATGCGCTGGTCGCCATTGTCATCTTCGCCGTGTTGCGCGGTCTGTTCGCGTTTTTGCAGGCATACTGGGCGGAGAAGAACTCGCAGGCTGTCGCCTATGATATGCGCAACGATTTGTATGCGAAGATCCAAAATTTATCCTTTTCGTATCACGATAAAAATCAGACCGGTCAGTTGATGATCCGTGCGACGGATGATGTGGAGAAGGTGCGTTTATTCATCGGGCAGGGACTCTTGCAGCTGGTGGGCGCGGTCATCCTGCTGACGGGCACGGTCATTATCCTGTTCACATCGAATGTTGCGCTCGCTTGGACGGCCATGCCGATCCTGCCGATCGCGATGGTGATGTTCGGCATCTTTGCGAGTTTGGCGCAGCCCATGTTCGTCAAGGTGCAGCAGAAACTTTCGCATTTGAACACGGTTTTGCAGGAAAACCTGGCAGGCATCAGGGTGGTCAAGGCCTTTACCCGTGAAAGGGAACAACAGGCCAAGTTTCGTAATGCGGCAGATGCAACCATGAACCAGGCCATTTCTGTTTCAAGATTGTTCACCTTCCTGTTCCCGGTTGTGTTCCTGATCGCAAATCTCGGGCAGGCTGC
>DATHRQ010000537.1:0-1997 GCA_035465095.1 Anaerolineales bacterium
GAGAGATAGAGCGCGTCGCCGCCGCCATGACGCATGGCCATATCGAACGAGACGCGTGTGCGCAGGCTGGGCTTTTGGAAGATCATCACCAACACCTTGCCCTTGAAGATCGGTTCATTGACTTTTTTGAAATATTCTTCCTTCAATTGGACGGCTGTATCCAACCAGTCCTGAACCTCCCCCGAAGTTAGGTCTGCGACTGCGAGAAAATGTTTCATTTTTTATTCTCCCAAAGACAGGTAGGGGCGACCCACCCATACCTGTCGTGAGCTGAATTGACGAACCGATTTTATTCGAAGTTGTCGGTAGTTTGACCCTGACGGGTCGCCCCTACGACAATAAAATAGACCTGAAAAATGATGTTTCATTCCTGCTCCTTGTGTGGATAAAGTATATTGTTTTCGGCCGATTCCGACCTGTTGAAATCGTCACTTGTTGACATTGACCTCTGTCAAGTTGACAAAAAAACAGCGCCCGAAAGCGCTGTAATCTTATCATCCCTGTTCGATTTTCTCCACTTATTGTACGCTTGGGCGCAGGTTGATATAAGGCGAAGAAATTCGCTGTCTTTTTATGGGATACTGTACGACTGCAAATCAACCGTGTCAATGGATGTGATGCCTCCAAATTCACTGCTGGACTCCGACTTTACCCAGCCCACACCTTGCACATACCAGGATGTGGACGTACTCGAAAAGGTGACAGGCAGGGTCGAGCCTTGCATATTTACTTCCATATTGATCGTCGTAACAACTTGAACCTTCATCGCATCGAAGGTCCCTGCTGAGACGGTAACACTCTCGATTTCGATGGCGGTGTAGTTATATTCCGTGCTTCCGCTTACCTCAACCGTCTCGCCGGCAAAATCCATCGTTCCAGTGAAGTCCAATGTATGGTCCCAGGTGCTGCCCGGCTGGATCTCGTTCGGGAACGTTATCCCGGAGGCGTTCTGAGTATCCATAACAAGGTTCATACCGCTTGTCGTGAGCGTGCCGGCGCTGCCCCCGCCCATTTCGAGCGCAAGGATTCCATCAGGCGTGCAGGCCCATTGCTGGGTCAGCGTCAGATCGTCAAAATCGATGGTGATCGTGAAGCCGTCGTCCCGAACGGACGAGATCGTGTTTGTAAAAGCGTAATCCCCGGTCGCGCTGCTCGTGCCAAGATAGGTCCAGGTTGCGCCTTCACGCACCGGGTAATAGGCATTGGCGCACAGTCCGCTGCCCATGACGGGCATGCCCGATGTGGTCGGCTCGACGAGTTCCTCCGTTTCAAAAACCTCCTGTGTTTCGACTGGGCCGGGGGCTGTCTCCTCTGTCGCGGTATTTTCCCCATCAGCGCAGGCTGCCATAAAGAGCAGCATGCCGATCAAACTTAAGGATACGATCCATCTATTATTCATATGATTGCCTTTGATTCCTTTTTCTCCTGCCACTTCCTGAGTGTCAGTGTAAATGTGCTGCCTTTTCCGGCTGTGCTCTCAACTTCGAGCTTGCCCTGATGCTGTTCGATGACCTGACGGGTGATCGCCAGTCCCAGCCCGATGCCGCCGAAAAGATCGTCGCCGTGTCTTTCCATATGATAGAAACGGTCGAAGACGCGCGGCATGTTCTCTTCTTCGATACCGATGCCCTGATCTGAAACAGAGACGAAAACATACCCGCCCTGCTCGTCGAACGTGATCTCAACATCCCCGCCTTTTGGGCTGAACTTGATGGCATTGTCCACCAGCGCCATGAGGGCCCGTTCAAGGGACTTGGCGTCGCCTGAAACCGGAGACAGGTTTGGGCTGGGAACGAAGCGCAGCCTGACGTTGCGCTCGCCTACGATCGGCTGGTATTTGTCCACAACCGCCCGCACCACCTTGTTCATATCCACTGCCTGGAATTCCGACAGGACGAGGTCCATTTCCTGCAAAAAGAGGATGTCGTTGACGAGGGTCACGATCTTCTGCACGTTGCGTGCGATCGTATCGATTCCCTCTGCCATCTGTTCGCTGT
>DATHRQ010000538.1:0-8143 GCA_035465095.1 Anaerolineales bacterium
AAGATAGGTAAGGTTTGGTAAGTACAGGAAGAAGCGAAAATTCTCTTTGCTTTGATGCATTAATGCTTTAACAGCTACTTTAAAGAATGGTTTGGTTCTTCATAAACGAACCTTGCCGTGAGTTCGACGGAGGTTCTCTCCTGAATATTTGATTAACGCAATATTGGGCCGGGATTCAGCTGTTGCTGTTGTCATAAGTGGATGATACCATCACAACGATCCTAGCAACGGTTTTGAATTGGATTCGTGGGGCACGTCACCCAGCGGATGATTGCAGACAGGCAGCTCATGACAGTATCCGCTTCACAAGGAACGCATGAAGTTGAAGTACCACGATTCCTACGCAGTGAAGCATCCCTGAATGATGAGCAGGTCATTGAAATGGCAAAGCTTGCCTTGACTTTGGAAACCACAATGGGATATCCAGTTGATATCGAGTGTGCGTATGCGAACGAAAAGTTGTACCTGCTGCAATGCCGCCCAATCACAACTCTTTAATGACTCGCATTTGTGATGGCTAATTTGGGCAATGTCTCGTTGGCGCTTTACTTAGCCTTTCTTCGGTGACCAGCCATAGGCTTTAGTACATGCTCCGCCCATCAGCATCTCCCGCTCATTGTCACTCAGGCGTTTGGTCTGGCAGAAAGGCTCGATGGCCTGTTCGTAGTTGACAACCGCGAAAGTGCGCGTCCAATCGGTACCCCACAGGCAGCGGTCAAAGCCCCAGGCATCGAATACGCGGGCAAGTGGATCCCAGATATCCGGGAAGGGATATGGTTCCTGGGACAGTGTGCAAACACCGCTAATCTTGATCACCGCGTTTGGGCGCTTGGCAAGATCCAGCACCTTCGGAAGGTCGGTCCAGGGTTGAAGAGGAGGTGGTGGGGTAAGGGGCTGTATGATACCCAGATGATCGATGATGAATCGCGCGTCTGGATGGTGGTCGATTAGCGCCATACCCACATCTAGATTGCCCCAACATAGGATGTTGATTGGAAAGTCGTGCTGGATGGCTGCGCGTACGATCCGGTCAAGTCCAGGGTCGGTTGGATCACGGTCACCTCCGAACTCCTTCGCCAACATGATGCGGATGCCGACAGCTCCCGGTGTCTTTTTCCAGTCGGTGATGATATCGGCCACAGCAGGATTATCCGGATCAACCGGCTTGACAAGGGCGAACCGATCGGGATGGGCCCGTTTCACCTCCACTGCATAGCTGGCATCGTAACGGTACATGGAAAAAGCGGAGATTAATATCGCACCATCGACTCCGACGTTGTCCATCGCCTCCACCACCTCGTCACCCGTAACGTGAGCGGGCCAATTGGGCACACTGTACCAGGGTCGTTTCGGCGTGTTTGCCTCGTAGGCGTGAACCTGGGAATCAATGATCAGCATTGGAGAATCTCCTTTGTGTCAGGTAATTCCTTTATCAGAATGCATTAACCCCGTCAGCTATCAAAATGCGTTCTTATTTGGGAACCCTTCATAACGTAAATTTTTCCAGAATCACTTGCTGAATAGACGAATCAATTGGCGGTCAAAACAAACCTTGCGGTCAGTTCAATGGTGTATGCAGTGTGGCTACTTGATGAATGCGATATTTGGATTCGCCTCAGCTGTTATAGTAGTCATGGGACGATGATACCATGTCTATGATTCATTTCTTACTTCATTGTGCCAATAAGAAGAGCGTTTATTCATCATTCTCCAAAGATCGCAACACAAGACCCAATGCATCATCTAGTGACATATTTTGCCCCTCTGCGAAAGAAATCGCACGAAAATCAAAAAAGAGACCGTCATCCAAAAACGACAGTCTCTTTACTATTTAATTCGCCGACCATCTATAAAATGTCTCCTACCCAATTACTCAATTGCGCACTTGGCAGCTTGAGCGATCATTCTTTTCCACTTGATTGACCGAGATCAGGGTAAGGTTCAAATCACGAATCTTCCCCAACAGGCCGTGCAAGGCAGATTGGTCAGCTAATAGGCCTGTGAGGACGGTCTCACCTGACGTGGTTCGGGTGACGGTGAAATCTTCAAACCACGTCAGGCTATTCTCGCTGATCTCTTCCTTGATACGGATCTCATACCAACCAGAAACGATAGCGGTCGACATCTTGCATCGCTTTCCAGGCTACTTCTGCCCGAGGATCATGGCTGCCAAAAGCAGGTTACCAAGCAGGTTCAAGGTCATGTGGGTGAATATGCTCACTTTGATATTCTTTTTCCAGGCAACTGCTGAGACCCAAGGTAGGGTGAAGAAGAACTGAGAGATCCAGTAGTAAGGCTGCCAGAAGTGATAGAAGGTGAATAGAGCGTTTTCAACAACAGGCGTCAAGCGACCGAAGCGGGAAAGGCGGGACATGAGATAACCACGAAAGTACAGCTCTTCGATAATCGGGGCAAATATCCCGTTGATGAGCAGATTCAACCCAAAGGTCAAAGTCAGAGCCGATTTGGAATATTCGAGCAATTGACTGGTATCACGCATTTCGAACCATGCTGGTATCCATGACAGTCGAGCGAGAAAAGCTGTGCTCAAGGGTTGGGTCAAGCCGTCAATGATGAATGCGAGGATCACGAACAATGGAATCAGGGCGAAATATTGCCACACAGGTATAGGCTCGCGGTACCCCACGATCCCTTCGAGTGACAATCTGCCGTTGAGCTTCATTCCAAGACTGTATAAATGCCAGACTTGAAACGCCAATCCGAAAGCGGCACCGACGATGATGGCAAGCATGGGTGGGTAGCCTGCGCTCATAAAGAACGGAGCGCTCACTACGAAGATCGCTAGGATGAAAACGCCAGGCAGGATGTGAAGTGAAAGCGACTCACCAATGGAATGCTGCTCTTCAACTCCCGAAACGGTCGAAGCAATGAATTGTTTTGTAGTTGCAGACATGATACACCTCCGTTATTTGGCAGCGCTGATCAGGAAGAAGATCACGCCTGAGCCAAGCATGGCGCTTCCAGTGCTGACCAACACGAGTTGAGCAAACGAGTTGCTGGCAGAGTTTGCTGCCACGATCAAGGCGGCAAAGACAATAGCCATGCCAACTAAAATGGCTGCGGCTTTTCCAAGGGAAGTTTTATTTTGTGCGTTCATTACGTTCTCCTTATGAGTGTTTTTGATGCTCACAGGATAGTCGTAAACCATATAGCCTGTCATGTAACCAAAGATACATTGTGGGTTTATTTTTTGGATTTCCCCCATACCAGGAATTATCTACAGTAAATCCAACTCTTTCACACGAGCGACACATTCCGTTCGATTCTGAACGTTCAACTTGCCAAAGATATTGTTCAAATGCCGCTTGACCGTCCCCGTGGCAAGCACCAATTCATCCGCGATCTGCTTGTTGGATTTGCCCAGCGCGACTAGTCTCAATACTTCCAATTCGCGTTCGCTGAGTGGATTAATAAGACGGTGGGATTTAGAGGCAGATTCTGCTGCACCAGAACCGCCAAAAGCGCCCAAAAGGTTTTGGATATAAATTTTCTGGTTTGGATTTTCCACCTTGAGCTGTTTAAGTAAATGCTCCATCGGCGATCCCAAATTTAGAAAGACACGCGTATATCCTTCTGACTCACCCAAATCTAACGCTCTTAGCAGGGTTGCGCGCGCCGTATCAGGTTTTCCCTGCTGCTCGAACACCAGAGACTGTAATACCAGCACCTCGATCAGATTTCCAAATCTGGCAGAAGATTCAATTTCTTTGTGTAATCGCTCCAGCAAAGGTACCACCGAGTCCAACTGATTTTCCGCCAAGAGAAGTTGCGCCCAAGTGAGATACTGAACTTCGTTAAAAAAGTTGATGGGGTCATCAATGGTCAGATCCTGTTCCTTCACCCATTGACGCGCGGCTTCGTGGTTCCCTTGAATTAACGCTAAACGTGCGCTTAAGGCTTCAAGCATAATCAAAGTGGGCGGCTCAAGCACGTGCCCGCGAATCGTATTTTCCATTTCACTTAGATTCGTGCGTGCATTTACTTCATCTTTTTGTGCGAGAGCGATTCTTGCCATATATAAGTAACCAGTCGCCAAAGCGTCCACATGCCCCCAAGTTTGAGCAGATTGAATTGCCTTTTGACCATTTTGTTCAGCAAAATTCAACTCATTCCGCTCGTAATACACGTTGCTCAAATTTAAGTACGCCTGCCCAACCGATGGTGAATTAAATTGAACAGCTCTTTCGATGGCAGCTTGAAAAATTTTTTCAGCATCCTGCAATTTGCCCAGCGTCTCCTTCAGCCACCCCAGTGCACATTGCGCAGCCACTTCCATCATGACGTTACCGCTAGCATAAGCCATGTCCACCATATCTTTATAATGGCGTGCGGCTTCGACAAAGTCATTTTCTGCCACGCAACCCTGTCCCAAAATGCCAGCCAACAAACAACGAATAGCCGGATCCATATTTGGAATAAATTCGATTGCCCGACGTGACATCGCGACAGACTGCTCCAGGTCACCACTCAGGTAGGAAATCCAGGCCCGAATTGCCAAACTATGTCCTTGCATTTCGACAGGCATATCTGTCGCCCAATTCTTTCCAAAGCAAGCTTCTGCTGATTGCAATTGTCTTTCTGCAGAGGCTGCCTCGCCGCTGAAAAGCAATGCCCAAGCATAATGGACACATAGCCATGGACGCTTGGACATCAGTTCAACCGGCAAAGATTGAACCCAATCCTGCAACATAGCCAACTCGCCATGCAGCACCATCATCCATGCGTTCTCTTCCACAATATCAAGCGCTCGTGCGGAATCTTCTCCCAACATGGCATGACTGAAGGCTTCTGCTGATTGCCCATTTAACTTGTACCAGTCGCTGGCACGATGGTGCAATTCTTGAATGGTTTGCGGCAATTGCGTTTTTAGATATTTACGCAACACGTCAGCAAAAAGATGATGATAACGATACCAATTGCGCTCGTTATCAAGACTTACAACAAACAGATTAGTGTGCTCAAGCTTCTCAAGCATAGATTGACCATTTGCATCTTTTGTCAAGGCATTACACAACGAAGCGTTCATTTGTTCGAGAATGGATGTTTTTAGAAGAAAATCTTTGACCAACTCCGATTGGCGATTGAGAACATCTTCAACAAGATAGTCCACGATGTAGTGATGACTGCCGGTAAATGCAGTTATAAATTCTTCAACATCATCCCTTCCCTGCATAGATAGCCCTGCCAATTGCAGGCTCGCCACCCAACCTTCTGTACGTACTTCCAGAGATGTGACCTGTTCTTGAGACAGGGTCAGCCCCATTGTCTGGGAGAGAAACGCCGCGGCTTCATCCACGCTAAAACGCAAGTCACTCGCACGGAGTTCGGTCAGTTGATTACGGACCCGTAAACGGGCAAGCGATAACGGCGGATCGGCACGTGTCAGGATGACGAGATGCAATCTGGGCGGCAAATGAGACAATATTATGCTGAGTGCTTCGTGAATAACCATATTTGTGATGACATGATAGTCATCCAACACAAGAAAAGTGTCGACCATGTCGGCACTCCATTCACTCAACAAAGATTTGATCATTGATTCAAGCGCAGGCAGTTCAGATGCCTGCAGCGTCCTCTCGACAGATTGCCCGATCCCCTTTTGAACTTGCTGCAAAGCAGTCAGTAAATAAATCAAAAATTGACGCGGACTATTATCACTTTCATCAAGAGAGAACCATGTTCGTCTGTATTGGGCAACTTGCAACCATTCGGCTATCAACGTGGTCTTCCCATAACCTGCGGGTGCAGAGACCAGGATAAGACTGCTATCCATCCCAACATTAAGCTTATCCATTAGGCGAGGACGCCGAATTAGGCTCGAGCGTGTCTGCGGAATATTTAATTTTGTCTGGAGGATGGCAGATGTCACCATTTCGGCCTTTTAATAAAATCCACGATCAAATCAGTCCGATCTCTTTAGCTTTCAACACAGCTTGCGTTCGATCACGCACATTAAACTTTCCTAATATATGTTTGATGTGATTCTTCACTATCCCAATAATGTCTTAGGGATTTTATTGTTACTTAACCCGGACGCGGCAGTCCCAACAACTCAATCTCACGCTCAGAAAGCGGTTCAGGTATGGATGCCTTTGCTCTCAGAACAATCCTAGCTGTTAGTTCAATCGAGTTTCTCTCCTGACTACTTGATGAAAGCTATATTTGGCTTCGCTTCAGCAGTTATAGTAGTCATAGGGCGATAATACCATTATTATGGCAATACACTATTCATAATCTTAAACTTGTGTTTCAAATCTTCTCAGTATTGGTCCACAAACTCGTAAAATAGCTTGAGCCATTCATGTGAATCGATGCCATATTTGACTCCATTACGGACAATAACCATGTTGTTCTCTGGTGACACGTATATGAATTGTCCCTTGTCACCTGCAGCAGTGAAATCGTAGGAACCATCTTCGCGCACCATACCCCACCACATGTAGTTGTAATATCCCTGCCCGGGCATTGCCTTGACGTAATCTGTATAGTAATCATCATAATTTTCCGGCAGCAACGGCTGGGTTGATTCTTCGATCCATGTTTTTGGGAGCACCTGTGTTCCATTCCAGTTGCCGCCATTCAAGTAGAGAACGCCAAACTTGGCAAAGTCTATGGCACGGGCATTTACGCCGGTTTCCATTTTCTCAAAGTCGCTTTCTTTACTATCCGTGGACCATGAACCGCCAAACTCCATTCCAATGGGATCCCAGATTCTAGTTTGCAAATATTGGGTTACGGTCATACCTGTGGTGCGCTCAAGAATCAGCCCCAACAATTGAGGGTGATATTTGTTGTATTGGAAATACTCAACAGGTGGGTCAATGATGAATGTATTCTCCAACGCGAGCTTTCGTTGATCTGGAAAATAGGTGGTCAGCGGGTCATCGCCATTGAAGAGCAACGGTCGCATCTCAGTGTATTCCATGCCTGATGCCATCAATAGCAAATGGCGGATCGTAATTTCATTGAATTGTGGATCGCGCTCTGCCAATTCAGGGAGGTACATGGTGATGGGATCATCCACGCTGTTGATATATCCTTCATCGATGGCTTTACCGATCAATGCAGAGTCGAAGGATTTGGCAACCGAGAACGAAGTCACGATCGAATCGCGTTCTGTATCGTTGTAATAGTTCTCGTACAGAACCATTCCATCCTGTATCACTATGAAAGCCTGTGTACCATTCGTCTCCATAAAGTTATCCCAATTGTCAGCGCCTGAGAGTTGCGTGAGTAGTTCTTCCACACGCAGATCCGGTGATGAAACGAATTGATAAGATATCGGCGACGCACTGAGAGGGTGCTTGGGAAATTTTTGCCAATCGAAGGCGTCCGAATCCTGCCAGACCAAAACGCGATAGACATAGGTGGGAGAGTAGAAGATGGAACCGTAAAGCACCAGCAGGCCAATGAGAGAGAGTAAACCAAGAACAAAATACTTGAAGAACTTTTTCATTTTGATTTTCCTTCCTGCCAGCGTGTCCATGCCCATATCCCTATAAAGCATATGACGATGGTGAGACCCACTGGTAATGAATAACCGATCACAGGCTGAAACCACGGATTACCTTCATCCACTTGCGCGATGATAATAGGATCAAGCATTGCCATTGGTAAACCAGTTATGATGGAACCGAGTAAGATCGTGCCAAGCCATTTGAGACGAGTTTTCCACGTGTACAATTCACGCAACCCCAAAATCAGACAAGCCAGATACCCAAGCGCAAGCGGAATTTCTACAAGGGCTTTTGCGATACCCAAACTTACAGCAATATCATATTCATCACCACCTGTCCGTATGGGAGCGCGGAGGTAATAAAGAACCGCCACCAGAGAGATTGTTATAACGTATGCAATCCACACCTGCCTGGATGTGACCTTCATGCTTCGGCGTGACATGACCAGTCCAAGCACAGCGCTGAGCAACCCCAGAAGCGGACCAGCGACGGCGGCAATGGCTTCTTTCATATTGCCACTTGGGAGGGAGCTGACCTTCAGCCAGTTTACCGCGCCATCGGGGTATGTTTTCAATGTCCATTCGTCGGGATGTGATGGCGTTGTATCCGACATCTGCACAACTTTGGTGAATGCCCAGACGGGTTCATGTCCCATTACTTGATAG
>DATHRQ010000539.1:0-4173 GCA_035465095.1 Anaerolineales bacterium
GGCACCTCGATGTCGGCTCATCGCATCCTGGGGCTGGATAAGGTCCCAAGGGTCGGGCTGTTCGCCCGTTAAAGCGGTACGCGAGCTGGGTTCAGACCGTCGTGAGACAGGTCGGTCTCTATCCGCTGTGGGCGTAAGGGATTTGAGAGGAGCTGCTCCTAGTACGAGAGGACCGGAGTGGACTGACCTCTGGTGTGCCAGTTGTCGTGCCAACGGCATTGCTGGGTAGCTACGTCGGGCAGAGATAACCGCTGAAAGCATCTAAGTGGGAAACTCGCCTCAAGATAAGATCCCTGTAATCCAGTTAATGGAGTAAGACCGCAGGTAGACCACCTGCTATATAGGCAACAAGTGTAAGCACAGCAATGTGTTCAGCTAAGTTGTACTAATGGTCGAGGGCTGAATCCCGTGATGTGGAGAACTTATTACTCTTTGCGATAAAGGTCTGGTTACTGTTCAGGATTGAATTGTGAATAAGTCTCTTGGTGATTGGAGCGGCGGGGTCACACCCGGTAACATCCCGAACCCGGCAGTTAAGTCCGTCAGCGCCGATGGTACTTGGAGGGCGACCTCCTGGGAGAGTAGGTCATTGCCAGGAGACTTTTCTTTTTTAACATTCCATGTACAGGCTTTGCATCTGTATATGAATCATGTATAATAGCAATATAAGTTCGGTTGAGGGACGTAATGGTCCCATACTTTGTAAATTGAGGAGTGTGAAGCGCAGATTTTGATCAAGAGATCACATTGTCGTTTCTTCTTACTTGAATTATCCCCTCGGCCGAATATAAATATCGGCCGATTTTTTTGGCTACTCCATGCGGGAAGGAGGTGACTTGTTTTGGCATCTGTAAAATTACGTAACGGCGAATCTCAGGACGCGCTGCTTAAACGCTTTCGTAAGAAGGTCGTGAAAAGCCAGGTTTTGAGCACTATTCGTCGCAAACGCTGGTTCGTTTCAAAAAGCGAGCAGCGCCGCATGGAAAAGAAGAAAGCGATCCGTTGCATCAAACGGCGGTCATTCACCAGAGATGGAAACTAGGAAAAGAAAGAGGTAATATGGCAAAAGAAGACGATAAAATTCGAGCAGAAGGGGTTGTGGTCGAGGCATTGCCTGGAACACAATTTCGTGTAAAACTGGATAATGGACATGAGGTGCTGGCTTATCTTTCAGGAAAGATGCGCAAACATTACATCCGTATTTTGCTTGGAGACCGGGTCACAATGGAGATGTCTCCCTATGATTTGACCCGCGCCCGCATTACGTTCCGTCAACGCAAGAACGCCCCTGTTCAGACCCAATAATTGCCATATTATTATATGAAGTCAAAAAAGGCTCCCGATTATCAGGAGCCTTTTGTTGATTCTTCAGATTTTTATGGCAATTCCCTGAACGAACCAAGCACCTTCATGTAGTTTGCGCGCTCGAAGGCTGCTGGTTCCCTGACAGCCTGCTGACTCATGCTGCCCTGCATTTGGCGGATGGATTCGTATTCACGTTCCTTCATCCACGCTTCCAGATCGCTCAGAATCAGACCGATGGCCTGTTCCCCGGCATAGAGCAGTTTCGAGGCTGTCATCGCCACGCTTGCCCCTGCCATCATGGCTTTCAATACATCCCTGTACGTGTGTATGCCGCTGGTCAATGCAAAGTCGGTCTCGATCTTTCCGTGCAAAATCGAGATCCAGCGCAAAGGCAGACGCAGGTCGGCGGACGTGCTCAAATCCAAGCTGTGCATGATTTCAAGTTCATCCAGATCAAAATCAGGTTGATAGAAACGATTGAACAACACCAGTCCATCTGCACCTGCATCGACCAGGCGCTTTGTAAAATTAGGGATGGACGTTACAAAGGGGCTGATCTTTACAGCCAGGGGGATTGAGATCGCAGACTTTACCTCCGCCACCAGTTCCACCTGCATATCCTCAATATCATTGGATGTCATGTTCATCTCTGTCGGGATGAAATACAGATTGAGTTCCAGCGCGTCTGCGCCTGCCTCCTCGATCTTCCTTGCGTAGCCTGTCCAGCCGCCTTTTGAGACGCCGTTCAAACTCCCGATGACGGGGATGTTCAGCGCCTTCTTTAACCCAGCCACCTGGTTTAGGTATCTCTCCGGGCTGATGCCATACAAACCGCCATCCGGTAAATAGGACAAGGCTTCTGCATACGACTCACTGCCTCGGTTCAGGTAGTGATCGAGTTCAAGACTTTCATGGATGATCTGTTCCTCAAAGAGAGAGTACATCACGACTGCCGAAATACCTGCCTCTTCAAGTTCCTTTGCCCGTTCGACCTTCTTTGAGAGGGGAGAGGCAGAAGCCACGAGAGGGTTTTTTAAGTTCAGACCAAGATAGGTTGTAGAAAGATCCGTCACGGCTTACTCCTTTTCATCTTCGTTGTAGTGCATGGACGCCATTTGCTGATATAAGGTCCAGCGGGATTTGGCATCCTCTTGTGCTGCACGCATCAGTTCCTCGGCGCGATCCTCGTCCATTTGTGTCAGCATCTTGTAGCGAGTCTCATTATAAGCATATTGTGAGATCGGGATGGTGGGCTTTCTCGACTCGATGACCAGCGGATTCTTTCCCTGTTCAGGAAGTCGCGGATCGTAGCGATACATGGGCCAGTGACCGGATTGCACTGCCAGCTTTGTTTGTTCCAGACCCTTCGCCATGTCGTAACCGTGCGCGATACAGGGGCTGTAGGCAATCACGAGTGACGGGCCATCATAAGCCTCCGCCTCAAGCAATGCCCGCAGCGTCTGCTGGTCGTTGGCGCCCATCGCCACCTGTGCCACGTAGACATAGCCATACGACATTGCGATCAAGCCAAGATCCTTCTTGGGTAGTCCTTTGCCGCCCATCGCAAACTTGGCAACCGCTGCTCGTGGTGTGGCTTTACTCGACTGACCGCCCGTATTCGAATAGACTTCGGTATCCAGCACAAGGATATTTACATTGCGCCCGCTTGCCATGACGTGATCAAGTCCGCCGTAGCCAATGTCATAGGCCCAGCCGTCGCCGCCGATGATCCATACCGATTTCTTGACGAGGTTATCGGCAAGACTGACGAGATCCTTGGCGCGCGTGTCATCAGATTTTTCCAGTTTCTTCTTGAGTTCAGCGATGCGCTCACGCTGCGCACCGATACCTGTTTCATCGGATTGGTCGGTGTTCAGAATGGCTTCAACCAATTCCTTGCCAAGTTCCTTTTCAAAGGAAGCCAGCAGTTCACGGGCGTATTCGGTTTGCTTGTCAATGGTCAGGCGCATGCCGAGACCAAACTCAGCGTTATCTTCAAACAACGAGTTCGACCAGGCCGGGCCGCGACCCTTTTCATCGACTGCCCACGGCGTGGTGGGCAGGTTGCCGCCATAGATCGAAGAACAACCTGTGGCATTTGCAATCACAGCGCGGTCGCCGAATAACTGCGAGACCAGTTTTACGTAAGGCGTTTCGCCGCAGCCTGCACACGCGCCGCTGAACTCGAACAGCGGACGCAGCAACTGTGAGTTCTTGATCGTCGAAGGGTTGATCAACTTGCGGTCGAGATCGGGGATGTCCATGAAGAAATCCCAGTTCTTAACTTCCTCCTCACGGATGGGCGGCTGCGGCGCCATGTTGATCGCCTTGCGTCCCACCTGTGACTTATCCTTCACAGGGCAAACTTCCACGCACAATGTACAACCCGTGCAATCCTCAGGTGCAACCTGCACTGTGTATGCCATGCCTTCGGAGAATTCCTTGAACTTCGATGGCATGTGCTTGAACGTCTCGGGTGCATCAGACAGTAACCTTTCATCATACACTTTATGCCGGATGACCGCATGCGGACAGACCATCACACACTTGCCGCACTGAATACACAGGTCTTCCTCCCAGACAGGGATTTCCAAAGAGATGTTGCGTTTCTCCCATTGCGTTGTTGCAGTTGGGAATGTGCCATCCACAGGAAGTGCGGATACGGGTAGATTATCTCCATTGAAGCCGATCATTTCACCCAATACATTGCGGACAAAATCAGGCGCATCATTCGGGACTGGAGCCCGTCTCGTGCTCTTGGACGTGATCTCAGCCGGAACCTTGACCTCATGAAGATTTTCAAGAGCGCTGTCCACCGCCTCAAAGTTCTTTTTCACGACGGCTTCACCTCGCTTGCCATAGGATTTC
>DATHRQ010000540.1:0-2498 GCA_035465095.1 Anaerolineales bacterium
TAAACCTCTTCGTGAGATACGAACCTGGCGATTGGAGCAACTTTCTCATAATCTGCTTCGGTAAATCCCATGCCAGAGCCGTACCCATATTCCAAAAAAACTTGTGCGCCTCGTTTTTCCATATCGGCAACAAAAGCAGGCAAAAAATCGCGCCGCTCACCAAACTCTACGTGCATGCGAGGCAGACCAACTGTAAGTATCTCTGTCATTCATTCCCTCGGTAATAAATGTAGGGGGAACTTTCCAGCCCCCGGAAGAAGTTTACCATATTCCCTCCGCAGGCAATTATCAGGATTCTTGGTTCTTTAGGATTTCGCGTGAAAGGGGCCGGATTTGGGGGTGCGAGCCCCTGGCTGTCTAAACAGTGTGTGAGAAATGGGATAGAATATAACATACCGGAAATTGCACAGGAGACAGATAATGGAAAAGCGAGCGCGTCATCGACCGACCCGCAAGTATCCAGGGATGAAGAGACAGATATATGTCAGTGAGGTAAGCCATTGCGTACATTGTGGAGTTGAACTTAGAGTACGTCCGAACTGGCATATGCGGAAAACGATTCAAACGATGAAAGGGCCATTGCTTTTAGCAGGAAGGGCCAAAGTATGCGCAAACGAGAAGTGCACACACACAGGGACAAGATACTACGCCAGTCAAGTGTTGCTGTTGAGTTTGCCAAGCAGCACCTATGGTTTGGATGTACTGGCCTATATTGGATGGAGACATGAACATGATCAGCGGCAGTTTGTGGAAATACAGCGCGAGTTGAATGAAAAAGGGATAGCAATCAACGAGCGCAATGTAGGCAAGTTATATCGTCAATATTTGGCTTTACTGGGAGCGACCAGTACAGCGATACGGAAGAGGCTGGAGGGAATTGTCGAAAAACACGGTGGCCTGATTTTGGGAGTGGACGCCTTACAACCGGAAGGGCATGGAAGCCTATTGTACGTGCTCTATGAAATCTTGAGTGGGACGGTGGTATCTGCAATTCAAGTGGAAACACCCAACGAAAAAGAATTGACTGCCTGGTTGCAGGCTTACCAAATGTACCCGGTATTAGCGAGCATCAGCGATGGCGAAGAACGGATCATAGCAGCCTTGCGAGCGGTTTGGCCGAATGCCCCTCGTCAACGTTGTCAGGAACATTTTTTGGGCAATTTGGCCGATGAAGTCCTTGGAGAAGACACCGGATTACGCAAGCAGATGCGTGTGGATCTGGGCGGTTTGCCAAAATTCAGCGAGTTTCCCGATGACAGTCCCCTTTTTTGAGGGAAGCAGATAACGCCAAAACGCTGATGGAGATAGAAGCTCAATTTCGCATGGCGATCCGCGATGCGGTCAATCGAACGACTCGCAAACCCTTCTATTGGGGCGGTCTCAAAGGCTACCGGCAACTTGAAAGCATTGCCCAAGCCTTGCATACCATGCCTGTAGCTGAACACACCTGCTTTAGTCGCTTGATCCGGCAGGTTGATCGCGTCTTGGAGAATAATCGCCAACTGGCTGAAAGGATAGACAAAGCTTTCATCTGGCTCTTGCAGATAGCAGCCTGTCTGCGCTATCCGCCAAGCTCCTATCTGGATGCACCAAAACCGACTAGCCAGCAAGTCAAACAAGAGATGCAAGCGTTGTTACAAGACCTGGAAAGCGAGGCGCGCGACCAAACCATCCTGCGCTCACTTTATGATGGACTTCGAAAGCGTTGGGAGATGTTTGGTGAGGATCTGCTGTATTGCTTCGATATTCCAGGCTTGCCACAAGATAATCTGATCGTCGAGAGCTTATTTGGACGTTTGCGCTGTCATCAAAGACGCATCAGCGGCAGAAAATCTACCCAACCACTGCGAGACTTTGGACACGTTCAGATCCTTTTTCTGGCCGAAAGTGAAGAACAGCTCTTGGAACAGATTCGGGATGTATCTGTTGAAGATTACCATGAACAACGCAGCCGACAAGCACAGGCAGAGGCTCCCCGCAAATTCCTCTATCGACTGCACCGCGATCCGGAAAAAACCATGCGCGACTTGGCTGAAAAGTACATGGCTCATCTTCCAACGCAGTGGCCATTTGTTGTGCCTGTACCGGAAAGTATGCCCCAATATACTGGTTAGACAGTCAGGGGCCTGCACCCCCAAATCCGGACCTCTACTACGGAAATTCCCAAAGACTCAACACTTAATCGTTGCGGTAAAAACATTGGCATTCAAAAGAAACGAAAATTGGAAGCACTCCCTTAAATGTTGCAAACAGCCTAAGGAACCCTAATAAACCCCTAACACATTTTAAGATTATAGTTGTTATGATGATTTTAGTTTCAAGACCAATGATCAGGTCATTGAAAAACAATTTGCAATCAAGCTTCAAGAATTACACCCGTTTTTTCAGCTGACCAATCTTATTGGAAGAGAGACTTTGCCACTACTTCATAAGACGCGCCTGTAACATCGCAGCCAGTGGACAATCCCGGTACCAAGGAAGTAGTAAGCGCGCTTTTC
>DATHRQ010000541.1:0-9823 GCA_035465095.1 Anaerolineales bacterium
AACTGCGATGGAACCATAGTGAACGGATTCAACCACACCTCCGCGCGTTGTTTCAAAGAGGGGCTGCGCGTCCACTATTCATCCACGGCCTGTCGTGATGCAGGCAGATAATGACGGACGTAATAATTGTGAAGCCCAAAACGCAGACGCTGGGAATATTGTTGTTTTTTATATGCTGGAAATTTGAAACCATTTAATATCGAATCGGAAAGTTTATCGGTCACATTCGCCGCGACGGATTTTTTCTTCCCAAGTTTCTCGATCCTGACATGGATCTTCTTCAGTAGCTCGATCTGGGCACGAATGGCATGTGGTGAAACGGAACCTGATCGCCCGCTGATCACGGTGTATCCCTTGAAATCTCCGCCCCGCAGGTATTCAAGCGTCTCCAGCCAGGCAGGGATGTCGGCATGGGCAAGGAAGGGCGGTTCTCCCTTGACGACAGCATCGCCGATGAAAACCACCTTTTCCTCCGGCAGAATAACCCAGATGGCGCCTTCGGTCGGGCCCGGGTGACTCTCCAGGATGACAGGCGTATCGCTCCAATGCAGGGACATCTGACTTCCAAAGGAGATCTCAGGCGGCGCCCAACGCACGCTGCCCAAACCGGGGATGGCCTCCCAATTGGCGCCGGTTTCATCGCCCTGCGCCTTGAATGTGTTCGGGCGATTTTGAAAGGCGCGCACAGTCTGTTCATGCGCAATGATCGTGCAATCCATGGATCTGACGCCAAGCGTACGGTCTGGGTGTGAATCGAGGTTGATCAATACCCGTTCATGTCCGTTGCCCAGGCCCATAAGCGAGGCTCGAAACGCGCGCCCATCTTCCGGCGCGGGCGGCGCGTCGATCTGAATGAGTCCGCGCGGTTGGACGATGACCCCCAGCGTGACACCCGGGTAATTTTCTTCAATATACACGTTCTTTGCAATGGCGTCCATTTCCTAAAATCCTCCTGATGGCGGCAAAATCTTGATTCCGCTTGTATGTACTATGAGTTTTTCCCGGTTATGTGTTCATCCGTCGCGATCGGGAAGGTAAAGTGGAAGGTCGAGCCCTTATCCAGTTCACTCTCGATCCAAATGCGCCCGCCATGTCCCTGCACGGCCAGGCGGCAGAAGGCCAGGCCGATTCCCAAACCGCCGGCTTTGCTTTGTCCGCGCAGACGGGTGAATTTATCGAAGATGTGATCCTGCTCAGAAGCTGGAATACCGGAGCCCTGATCTTCGATCCAGAAATGCATCCAACCCTCCTCCTCTTTTGCGCCGACTTTAATCGTACTGTTCGAAGGTGAATATTTGCATGCGTTTTCGACAAGGTTGATCAGCACACGGCGCGCCATGTCCGCATCCACCCAGATGGGGGGCAGGTCATCGGAAAGTTCCTCAACGAAGGTCTGCTTTCGTCCCTTGGCGGAGGGTTCCACGTTCTCAAGGACATCCCGTATCAGAGGCAGCGTTTCCACCACGCTCTGGTCGGCAACGGTCTGCCCGGATTCCAGCCGGCTGACATCAAGCAGGGAACTGACAAGGCGTTGTATGCGGTCGGTTGAGTTCTCGGCAATTTTGAGGATGGAAAGAACAGTTTCGCGTTCCGTCTCCGGTATTATATCTGCGATCACATCCAAACTTGAGACAATGTTTGCCAGCGGCGAGCGCAGGTCGTGATAGATCATCGAGGTCAGGTCTTCGCGCAGGCTGTCGAGTTCCTTGCGTTCTGTAATATCCCGCAGGATCCACTGGATCGAATCCGCTTCGTCGAACTCCACACGTCGCGCGTGAATCTCGATGGGAATATATGTCTCGTCCTGCTTATGCAGGGATGATTCGTAGGTGTGCGTTTGATCATTGCGCAGAAACTCGAACCCCATACCCGCCTTGTTCCAATTCACTTCGTGCAGTTGATCGATGCTCAGTTCATGCAATTCCTCGTTTGAATAACCGCTCATCAAACTGACCTGACGGTTGGCCTCAATGATGTGTCCATCCCAATCGGTTATCACCATCGGGTCGATGCTGTCTTCGAATAACTCGCGATAGCGCTGGTGCGCGGCCTGCAAACGCTCGAACAACTGTGCATTCTGTATGGTGGTGCCCGCCAAACCGCCGATACCGGTCATTACCAGCAGCGCATCCGGGTCGAACGACCTGGATATGGGATTGATCGCCTCGAGCACGCCGATGACGCGTCCCTGCGATTGGATCGGCGCCACCAACAGCGACCGCATCTCAACGCCCCCGGGCCTGTCTGCATCGCTAAAATTCTTTTCCCTGCCGACATCTGGAATCACCACCCCCCGCCCCTCGCGAGTGACTGTTGCGGTGATGCCTATACCCAGTTCAACGGTTGCGCCAAGGATGTTGCCGGCGTTATTGCCAGCCGCCGCCCGGAAGACGACCTGATCACCTTCGACCATGCCCAACGCCACGGTCTCGACCTGCAGGGCCTGCATGGCTTGAATGAGAACCCGCTGATACACATCATCCATCCGTAGTGAGGCGTTCATGGCGGCCGCGCCCTCCGCCAAAGCCGTCATGACACGCGCCTGACGCTGGCTCTCCGTGTAGAGACGCGCATTCAGTACCGCAATACCCGCCTGGTCGGCGATGGCCTGCATCAGGTCAACCTGTTGAATGGAGAAGGCGTCCACCCTTGTGTGCACCAACGTCAACACACCCACCAGCTGCTCGCGTGCCAGTAGCGGAACACAGATCGCAGACTTCGTGCCGGAACGATCCCTGGTATCGTCCAGGCGCATCAACCAGCGGTCGTCCTTGCTGGTGTCAGGCACATACACGCCCTTACGGTTCTGGATCACCCAGCCTGCAAGCCCGCGTTCCATGGTCTCACGCATCTGCTGGGTGGTATGTTCGTGGATCTGTTTGCCGTACACGATGGTGGCATCCACGGCCTTGCCAGCATCGTCCAACACGACGATACTGCAGCGCTCGCCGCCCACGTTCTGAATGGCCTCGTAGAGCACGCGCTGAAGCACTGTCCGCAGGTCTAGGGCAGTGGCTAATTCCCGGCTGACATGATAGAGGAGCTCAAGCAGGGCCTTTGATCGATCTGTTTCTGCAGGTAGTGTCATAGGTTTTGTTACATGCGAAGTATAGCACAACCCCATCCTGCTGTAGTCACGGTAAAATAGCGGTATGGCACTCGACATTGCCCGCATAAAAGCCCTCTGTTTCGACGTGGACGGCACGCTGAGCGACACCGACGATCTGTATACCCATAAAGTCGCCCGTTTCCTCCCGCCTTACCTCTTCAAAGACCCGGCACACAGCGCGAGGCGCTTTATCATGTGGGCGGAGGCACCCGGCAATGCGCTGCTGGGTCTCACCGACACGATCGGCCTGGATGATGAGATCGTCGCGCTGATAGATTGGTCATCCCGGTATCGAAGGAAATCCGCCAAGACATTTTGGCTGATTCCAGGCGTGGAGACAATGTTGAAACAGCTCAAGGCACACTACTGGATGAGCGTGGTCAGCGCGCGCGACGAAAAGGGGACCATGCGTTTCCTCGAGCAATTCGACCTGGTTCAATATTTCGACGCAGTAGTCACCGGTCAATCTGCCCCCCACACAAAGCCTTATCCAGACCCCATCCTACTGGCTGCGCAAATGATGGGCGTCGAGCCTGACGAATGTCTGATGATCGGCGACACAAGAGTGGATATGCTGGCGGGCAAAACCGCCGGGGCGCAGACCGTGGGTGTCTTATGCGGTTTTGGCGAAGAACCGGAGTTGAGAAAAAAGGGGGCGGATGTGATCTTGAACACCACCAGCGAATTGACCGATCTGCTCCTTAAATAAAAAGAGACTTGTCATTTTTAGGATGACAAGTCTCTCGGTACATACAGTCTAGGATTCGTCTTCTGGATCGAAATCATAATACAGGTCCAGGTTCTGGTCCTGTGCAACCGCCTCCAGCTTTTTTCTATACAAGGCAATTGCATGATCACCTACCAGCGGAGAAAACCAACGCAATGCCCCCAGGAGAAAAAACGTTATTCTTCGGAGGATGGGGATGCCGCGCCGGATATTTCCCATGCCAGGCTCAAGAAAACGAACATCGCCGATATGAATGTATCCCATGGCCAGGAGCGGAATAATGGAGACAATGTCGGTCGTATTTACGATACGATATATTGCAGACTTAAAATTTTTATCGAACTCCTGGTTCCCTACCCGCGGGCTGCCAAAGGTGTAACAGGCTGCTATCTGATCCCGCAGAGCATGGTCGCGTTCGAGATGCTGCGTGGCGACCGTGGCAAGCGCCGCGCCGAGCGAATGGCCGGTGATATAGATGGGCTGATCCTTGACCTTTTTAAGCGCCTTTAGAATTTGCCCTTCAATGCTTTGGTAGGCGCCCAAAAATCCCTTATGGACCCGCCCCTCGATCAATGATACTGTGGTGGCCTGTATATCCGTTTTAATATCCGTGAGCTTGGTAACCTCGGTTCCGCGAAAAGCCAGAACGGCATAGTCACCGTTCGAAACCAGGAACGCCTGTGTATCGGTTTCAGGATCATTGAATTCGGCCAAGAGTTTGAAGCCGCCGCCCTTGAGTTTTATCAACAAAAGGTCTCTGGCCTTGCCGCCCTCCTCAAACCTTTCGTACACAAGCTGCGCCATGGAAGACATCACCCAGGCTGTGCGGTCTGAATAGGCGGCGCGTTTGATGGGCGGAGAAAGCAGCAGGTTATTCGCATTAAAATAACGGGTTGCCTGCTCACGTTCCTCTTTTGTAACGCTGCTCTTTGCCCGGCCTTTTGCTTTTGTTTTTGATTTACTGGTTGGCATCTGCATTCTCCTCTCTTTCCTGTTTTAATATACAGAATTATGGGTTCAAAGTCAATTCTCTTAAGTTTGAATTCAATCGCCTGGCCACAACTTCAAGCCAAATAAGCACTGCGCCCAAAAACAGGTAAAACGCCGCGCCTTTGAGCCAGAATGCGGGGAACACCAAGGCTGCTGTGATCCACGTATAAGTAGATAGATCCTTCCACCTGTCGTCAGAGCGGAAGGCAAAGCCGAACAGGATCATGGCCGGCATAAGCGTGAGGCCAAGTATAACGAAAGACAGGTCGTGCAAGCGTCCATGCCAGGTGGCGGGTGTGGAGCGGATGGTCGGGTCGGTGGTGAAGGCCAGCCCGGCCAGGGCGAGTCCAGCCAAGGACAAGGTCAGGGACGCAAGAGATGCTGCTCGTGCTCTAGGCAGGCTGAGGCGAAGTCCGGAAGCGAAGATCGCCATCATGAGTCCGCTGAGGAGGAAGGTCGCGGTCATGATCCAGCCGTAATCGCCCAACGCCAGTCCGCTGGGCCAATCGAAGGTCGGCGCGCTGAGCGGATGCCATCCGAGGGAAAGCAGAAAGTCGTATTTGATGATCGTAAGCGCTGTGACGACGGCGCCAAAGAGAAAGGGTCCAATGATCCCCAGCCGCGCCGCAAGTTTGATCATCTGGAAAGATAAAGCGCGATCAACGCCAGTAAACCGGGCAAGGCCTGCAGATATAAAATGGAACGTTTTGCTGTGAAGCCGCCATAAAGGCCCGCAATGAACACACAGATCAGGAAGAAGGCTTTGGCTGCAAAATCGCCACTGACCAGACCCCAGACCAAACCTGCCGCCAGAAAACCATTGTAGAGTCCCTGGTTGGCGGCCAGCGAGGCGGAGGCTTTTGAATATTCCGCGGTCATCTTGAAGGTTTTCCTGCCGTATGGATGATCCCAGAGGAACATTTCAAGCACGAGAAAGCCCACGTGCAATAACGCCACGAAACCGATCAAAATATTTGCGATGAGTGTCATTTCAAACTCCTTGTGTTTTGGGCACCACACGCGGCGCAAAGAACCATAATATCAAAAGAATTACGCCGCCCGCCATGAACGGAACCGGTGCGCCGAACCACTGGAACAGGAAACCGTAGAACAGCGGAGCAATTGCATTCGCCGCGCTGTAAAAGGATGCCGAGATCCCCAACATACTGCCCACTTCATCTTTGTCGGAGGCCTTGGTGATCATGCTGTTGACAGCGGGATGCAGCACACCGCCGCCCACTGCGGCAGGGAAACTTGCGATCAACAGCCAGACGATTCCCAGCCAGCCGCGCGCAGCCTGACTTGGCAGATCGATCTGGATACTCTGAATAGACACCCGCATGGCGCCTTCCCCGGCGAGTCCTTCCAACACCCGGGCCTGCTCATACCACGGAACAGGAATCTCTGGTGTGAGCGCTGTCCCGATCAAACCGAGAGCCAGTGTGGAAGTACCCATGATGACCAGCCAGCGGTCCCCCTTTTGTTTGGACCAACGCCCAACGAAGCCGGCCTGCACGACGACGATAAACAAACCCGCCAGGACGAACAAGCCGGATGTGTCGCGTGCATCCATGCCAAGGCGGGTAAGGGTGAACAGGGAAAAGAGCTGCTCGTAGCCGCCAAATGCGATCTGATAAAAGAACATCAGAATAACCAGAAAGCCGATCGTCGGGCGGCTGAGCGCTGCGCGCATGGCCTGAATGGAGAATTTCTTTTTACGCGCCGAAGCGGAGCCTGACGTCAGCGTTTCTTGGAACCAGAATGAAGTCAGGAGTATCGAAGCTAGAGAGAATCCAGCCGCAGTGAAGGCCACAGCCTGGTAGTTCTGTCCGGTGGCGGCCAGTACGATGAATGCAATCACGGGGCCGATCACAAATCCCAGGCCGAATGCCGCGCCGACGAGGCCCAGTCCCTGCGTGCGGGTCTTTTCGTTGGTGCTGTCTGCGATGGCGGCCTGCGCGGTGGCAATATTCGCGCCAGAGAGACCGTCAATGATGCGTGAGAGAAAGAGCAGGGGCAGTGTGTTCGCAAAGCCCAAAAGGATGAAGCCGGCAAACGTCCCGATCTGGCTGACGACAAGCACCGGCTTGCGGCCAAAACGATCAGAAAGACGCCCCAGGATCGGTGCCCCGAGAAATTGCATCATCGGGTAGGCAGCCTGCAATATACCGATCGTGAGCGGCGTTGCGCTAAAACGCGCCGCATACAACGGCAGCAATGGAATGATGATCGAAAGCCCAAGCAGGTCAACGAAAACGATGACGATGATGGGCAGGATCCGTTTAAAATCCAGCTTTTCAGAAGGTTGTTCGGCAGATATCATAATGCGGCTACGATGGATTGTTGATTGTCAAACGATCATCGAGTCCAACCGTTGGGGAGCCTTGCCACGCCGAGATATACCAATACGAGCGCGCCAAGGATCGCGTAGACCCCAATTGCAAATTTATTTTCTGCCTTCTTTATAAAGGACGGTAAATGCGCAACCACCGTCGCAACCAGCATGGTGACCATATGCTCGATGCGGAAAGTGGGAAAACCCGCGCCGGTCAAACCGCTCCAAAAGAAAAAGATGAACCCCAATACGACCTGAAGATCCATCAGGCCGCTGAAGCCAGCCTGGAGGCCGCGGTCCATTTTGGCGAATTCACTTTTGCGCATCCAGCCAATCAAAAATCTTACGAGAGCAAACAACCCCACAATTACAAGAACCCAGCGCAGGATGGAATGAAACATCAGAATAACACCCATGTTTTTCTCCTCTTATGATTTGATGCTCAATGGTAGCATAATCTCATGTAAAATAAAATGGCATACTGAAAAGCACACCAACAGGAGAAACCATGCCCTACGAAACGATATTGACTGATACACGCGGACGAGTCGGATTGGTCACGCTCAACCGTCCAAAGGCGTTGAACGCGTTGAACAACCAACTCCTGAACGAAATGATGGATGCGCTGGATGCGTTCGACAAGGACGACGCTGTCGGCGCGATGGTCGTCACGGGGGATGAAAAAGCCTTCGCCGCCGGGGCGGATATCAAAGAGATGGTCGATAAATCGCCGCAGGAGATGGAGCAGGAAAAACGGGTCGTCGTATTCGACCGAATGCGTTCGATCGAGAAACCGGTCATCGCGGCCGTATCAGGCTGGGCATTGGGGGGCGGATGCGAGGTCGCTTTGTCCTGTGACATGATCGTCGCTTCGGAGTCGGCCAAATTTGGTCAGCCGGAGATAACCATCGGCGTCATCCCCGGCGCGGGCGGCACGCAGCGTCTCACCCACGCGGTCGGCAAGGTGATCGCGATGGAAATGATCCTCAACAACCGCACGCTTTCGGCCCAGGAAGCGCTCGGATTTGGACTGGTGAACCGCGTCGCCCCCGTCGGCGAACATCTGGATGAAGCGCTCAAACTCGCGGACGAGGTCGCATCACGCGCCCCGTTGGCCCTCCGCGCCGCGAAAAAGATGATCAACGCCTCATACGACTCCTCGCTCACAAACGGACTCGCCGAAGAGAAGCAGGCCTTCTACGCATTGTTCGATACCGCTGACCAAAAGGAAGGCATGCAGGCCTTTATCGAAAAACGCAAACCCAAATGGACCGGGAAATAGGATGCCGGGTTTCGCCGAACTGAAACATGCGTTTGACAAACTGGAGTTGATCGGCAGGCCGGTCATCGCACATGCGTCACTAAAAAAATTCGGGGAGATTCAGGGCGGACCCAAAACCGTCATACAGGCACTGCTGGCATCGACCAGCGGACTGATCATGCCAACATTCACTTACAAAACCATGATCACACCAAATATCGGCCCGCCCAACAACGGCCTCACCTATGGAAGCAACAAGGATAAGAACAAAATGGCGGAGCCGTTCCGCGCCGACATGCCGCCCGATAAAATGATGGGCGCATTATCGTTGGCGTTATTCCAACAAAAGGATGTTTTACGCACCTCGCACCCGATCCTGTCTTTTGCGGGAATCCAGGCAAACGAGATATTGCTGGCGCAGACCCTGTTCGACCCGCTGGCGCCCATCCGCGAATTGGCAGCCAGGGATGGCTGGGTGGTTTTGATCAATGTCGATCACTCCGTGAACACCAGCATTCACTACGGAGAAAAATTGGCCGGGCGCAGACAGTTCATCCGCTGGGCATTGACGCCTGAGCGCATCGTCGAATGTCCCGGGTTCCCCGGCGATTCGTCTGGTTTCAACGCCATCGAAGCCTACATCGCTCCCAACACCCTGCGCGTGGAGATGGGCGATGGCGCGTTCATCCAGGCCATCCCCTTAAAAAGATTGCTGAATGCCACCGTGGAACTAATTAAAAGAGATCCGCTGGCGCTGCTATGCCAGCGGAGTGATTGTCAGCGGTGTAATGCGGTTAGGAATACAATATAGGCGAGCCTGAGTCGTCGCCCTTATTATTGAAACGTAATCTCTTCCACCTGCCAGTTCTCCTCCCCCATCAATTTCTTCAGGCGTTTGAGCAGTTCGGGGCCGATGCGCGTCGTGTCGTTGGGGAAATCGAGCAGGTGCCTGCCACCGTTCTCGAAGATCTGGAATCCAAACCGATCACGCCCGTGGAACGAGATCAGCGTGCCATAGATGGTCTTGATGCGGCGCCGATCCTCCTCCTTGTCCCCCGATGTACGCAGGTTGACCGTGATCTGCTTCGGCGGGTGGTCCTTATCCTCTTCCTTCGCCAACGGGATATACAGGGACGTGACGATCGCTTCGCGCTCCGCCTCGGCCTGCTCCAACTCAACTTCATGAGTCTCAACCTGAGCAGTTTCCAACGAAACAGGGCGTGGCGGGGTGGGCTCAACCTGCTCCTTGATTTCCGGTTCGGGTTGAGACGCCACGGCCGCATCGTCGAATGACGGCTGCCACTCGCTGTCCCAGCCATCGGGGAAGTTATCGGGCGGCGGCGGTATGTCGTCATCGTTGGGCGAGATATTATCTTGCTCTACAGCGTATTCCAACTCATT
>DATHRQ010000542.1:0-8269 GCA_035465095.1 Anaerolineales bacterium
CTGGGCGGCGTATTGGCGGCGCCATCCATTGGATTGTCGAACTTCATGGGTGAAAGCTTCCTGCTCAATGCCTTGATCGCCCTTGCCATTGGCGGACTCACCAGTTACCCGGGTGCGGCGCTTGGCTCCTTAGTTGTTGGGTTATTGCAGCAATTCATCATCAAATATGGTCAGATTGGCATCCCAATACCATTCACTGATATTATCTTTAAACCATCACCTCCCATTGTGCCTGCTTCCACTATTCTTTTGATGGTGATCATCCTGCTCATCCTGCCCAATGGTTTGCTGGGGGAAAAGGAGTTACCAATGAATACAAGCAGAATTTCTTCTACACTCAAAAGCAATCAGGGTCTTTTTGTTACTTTGTTGATTTTCCTGCTCCTGCCGTTCCTCGTTGGGTTGTTCGATGGAGCGTCGCCGGTGCAGGTATGGCTCAACGAAAGCGGGCAATCCAAATTCATTCAAGGACTGGCAATCGAGATCTTCATTCTGGCATTATTCGCCCTTAGTTATGATCTGATCTTTGGCTTTACGGGTTTGCTCTCGTTCGGTCATTCGATGTTCTTTGCAGTTGGCGCGTATCTTACCGGCATTCTGCTGAAAAGTTTCGGCTTGTCACTTGGCGCGACATTTGGATTGATTCTTGTGGCGGGTGTCGTGCAGGCGCTCTTGTTCGGCATGGTATTGCCGCGTGTAAAAGGTATCACCTTTGCATTGGTCACATTAGGGATGGCTTCAGTTTTTCACGTGTTGGTCTTATCCACCGAATTGGGGAAATACACCGGTTCGGACGTGGGCTTGCAGGGCGTTGTCACTCCGGAATGGATCAGTCCAGCTACTGAGCGGCTTCGCTTGTACTTCATCACTTTGATTATCCTGGCTTTGGTCTTTATGCTCTATAAACGTTTTGTCGATTCCCCAACAGGGCGTGTCTGCACAGCCATCCGTGAGAATGAAGGTCGTGCCCAGATGCTTGGGTACAACACCTTCTACTTCAAACTTGCTGCGCTGATGCTCTCTTCATTGACTGCCGCGCTGGCCGGTGGACTGCATACCATCTACCAGCCCATCGTCAGTCCCAATGTTGCCGGCTTGGGATACACAGTCACAGCTTTACTTATCATTTTGATCGGTGGCGTTGGTACTTTAAATGGAGCGTTGATTGGTGCAGTCGTATTTCGAGTATTGGATTATGGTCTGCGTCGCTATATTGGCGAAAGTGCCAGTTTCATAAACGGAGCAGTATACGTGGTGATTGTGCTCTTCCTCCCTTATGGCATCGTTGGAACATGGAGATTGAGATCCATGAATGTCCGTGATGGATGGACGCGATTTTTGAAAATGTTTGGTTAATTATTAGCTTATTTGGTTGTACTATTGAAGTTACTCCTTTTCCCTAACTAAACACATAAATCTTTCCGATTGTGTACAGCCCTGTTCGTGCGGATATTTTGGAGATTCCCAAAAAGCCTGCACCTGTGCTAATACGGCGATAACAAAATATCAGAAGCGCATCTCTGGTCCGTTGCTGGATAGTATTGACATCCACATCGAAGTACCGCGTGTGGATTATGAAAAGTTAAGCGGAGATCGCCTGGGTGAAACGAGTGAATCGATTCGAGCACGTGTGCAAGCTGCGAGAGATATACAGAATAAGCGTTTTGCAAACGGCGATTCATTGGATATCGTTTGTCATGCGGATATGCGTGTTGGGGAGATCAGGCAATTTTGTGGGTTGAAGGATGAAGGTCAGAGATTAATGCGGGCGGCGACATTGTGCTGTGCATGACACAGCACAATTTGTCGGCGCGTGCCCATCATCGCATCCTGAAACTGGCGCGCACGATTGCAGATCTAGCGGGGAGCGACGAGATCCAGTCAGCGCATCTGGCGGAGGCGTTGCAATACCGTCCAAAGTTGATAATGGGGTAAAAAGATCGCTGAATCTGGTTAAGTTCCCTGTCAAGAGCCTGCTAACACTGAATAAATTTTTACAGGCATGGTCTTGCCCTTCGGTATAATCCTGCCGAGTGAATTGACCGGGATCGAGGCGGGCAGGTATTCACGAGTGTACGAGTCAATGAGAATAGGGTGGTTTACTTCACGGGTGTGGCTTTCGATGCGAGCCGCAAGATTTACCGCATCCCCCACGCAGGTGTATGTGGCGCGATGTTGTGTGCCAGCATAACCGACCATCACCCTGCCAGAAGCGATGCCAATTCCAATATTGATTTCAAACTTGCCCTCTGCAGTGCGTTTGCGGTGTAAAGTCTTCAACGCCTTCATCATCTCGATGGCAGTCAGTACCGCCTGCTCGTGATGATCGCCAGTTCTTTTGATCGTGCCAAACAATGCCATCAATCCATCGCCAAGGATCTGGTTTACGATCCCGTCATGACTGACAATGGGCTCGAACATCGTAGCGAAGTATTCATTGAGCGTTTCCAAGACTTCTTGCGCGTCGTTTTGTTCAGCATAGGTGGTGAAGGATCGGATGTCGGCGAACAGGATCGTGGCATCCATTCTTTTTCCTCCGAGATTGAAGCCGTTTGCCATGAGTTCTTCCGCGATCTCTTGTGTTGCAAAGGTGTGGAGTATTTTCCTTTGCTGGTCGCGCAGACGTTTCTTTTCGAGACATGCTCCGATGCGTGCCTTGAGTAATATGGGATCGCAGGATTTGGGGAGGTAGTCGTCTGCGCCCATTTCGATTCCATGAACGATGTTTTCCAACTCATCATTGGCTGAGATGACGATGACTGGCACATCACGCAATTTGACATCCCTTTTCATCTCTTCTAAAACCTGGTAGCCATCCATTTCCGGCATGACTATATCGAGCAGGACAAGGTCGAAGGGATCCGTTAGCAATTTTTCTAGCGCCTGTTTCCCGTTTTCAGCCTCCGCGACAGTGTGTCCCTGTTTTTGCAGCCCCAGCGATAGTTTCAAGCGGGTGGTGGGATGATCCTCCACCACGAGTATCTTTCCAGGATCGTCAAACATGACCATCTCCCGTCCTGATCTTTTTCAACGCACTGTCCACAAACACATATTCCATATCCGTCTGTTGCAGAAGTTCATGCACATCTTCCATGCTGTTTGTCTTGCCGATCACCTCCAATTTTGCGCCCAGCATTGACAGTTGTGTGGCTCCAAAATCCCTGCTGGTGGATTTCAGGGTGTGCGACAACCTGCGAAGTAATTCGTTGTCCTTGCTCCTCAATGCCGTACGTATGCCTTCGAGTAGCTTGGGGACTTCCTCCAAAAAGCTGTCAATTAGTTTGATGTAATTGTCCCTGTCACCGCCGACAAGTTTCAGCAATTGATCCAATGCTTTTGTATCGATGGTAATCGATTCAACCTTTTGATTAACTGATTCATCAACTGGAAAGTCCGGCGCAAGCAAATCCTGAATGGATGCCGACCCATGAGCAGGTAATTGCTGGGATTTGTTCAATGCTGCGACCAATTCTTCGATCCGTATTGGTTTGGCGAGATAGTCGTCCATGCCCGCATCGAGGCATGCCTGTCGATCCTCCTTGGTGACATTGGCTGTCATGGCGATAATCCGCGGTTGGTGGAATCCAGCCGTACGTCCGCGAATGAGGCGTGTGGCCTCCAGTCCGTCCATCTCGGGCATTTGCATATCCATCAAGACAACGTCATAGTCCTGGCGGCTTATCGCATCCAATGCTTCTAGTCCGTTCGATGCCACATCCGCGCGATATCCAAGTTTATCGAGAGTGTACAGCGCCAGCCTTTGATTCGTGATGTGGTCCTCCGCCAGCAGAATACGCAAGGGCAGGCGCCTCCCCATGTTGGAATCGAATAAGGATTTGTGATTCTTTTTGATATCAAGGGCATCTGTGCTGCACCCTGACAGCACAGATGCCAGAGTATCATACAGTTGGGATGGACGGATGGGTTTAAGCAAGTGGGCGGAGAAGAGCCCGTGTTCAGCAACATCACTTTTGATTGAGCCAATCAAAACGAGTGGCAGTTCGTTCTCGTCCCTAAGTTTTCGGATTTCCTCCGCAAGCAGGATGCCATCCATCTTAGGCATCTGATGATCGATCAGGGCTATGTCGTAGGAATTGCCCCTGCGGATCCATTCCAGCGCTTCGGCTGGGTCGCTCGTGGATTCATACTCCATGCCCCAGGCATGAGTCTGCAAAGATAGAGCCCGAAGGTTGGTCTCATTATCGTCCACAATGAGCACCCGCCGGTTACGGATATCAACTTGTGTAACATGTGGAGTGCGGAGAGGTGTTTCAGCCTGCATCACCTGGATTGTGAAATGGAACGTACTGCCTCTGCCTTTGACACCTTCGCTTTCCACCCACATGGTGCCACCCATCAATTGGGCTAGTCGTTTACTGATCGCCAGCCCCAAGCCGGTGCCCCCATACTTGCGGGTTGTGGAACCATCCAACTGGGTGAATGAGTGGAATAACCTGTTCATGTATGTCGGCTTGATACCCAACCCTGTATCACGGACCGAAAAATGTATTTCATGCTTGTAGGGTTCGCTTATTTTTTTACTGGTGGCTGTGATTGTAATTTCGCCGGACTCGGTAAATTTGATGGCATTGCTCAAGAGATTGAGGAGTATCTGGCGCAGACGATTCTCATCGCCCAAAAGTGTCTGAGGAACTTGCGGCTCGACGATGTTGATGATCTCCAATCCTTTTTCAATGCTCTTATCAAGCAATAGGTTGATGGCGCTTTCCATACATTCCTGAAGATCAAAGGGATGCTGTTCCAGTTCAATGCGATCGGCTTCGATCTTGGATAGATCGAGAATGTCGTTGATGATGGCGAGTAGGGCATCACCACTATTTCGAATAGTGGAAGCAAACTCCTGTTGGGTTGGAGTGAGTTCAGTGTCCAACAATAGATTAGTCATCCCAATCACGGCGTTCAGGGGTGTGCGAATCTCATGACTCATAGTTGCCAGGAAATCACTTTTGGCTCGGGTAGCCGCCTCGGCAGAATCGCGAGCCTCGCGCAGTTCGGATGTTCGTTTCTCGACCAAAGCTTCCAGACGTGTATATATCTCTGCGTTCCTTTGTTCATTTTTTGCAATTAGAACCCGCAGTTCACTAATGGTTGTGTCCACAAGATAGGATAATACATCAATCTGATCGCCCTTATAGTCTCGTTCAATATTAACTTGCAGATTTCCCGTTGCGACCTGCATTAATGCTGCAGATATCGTGTTCACTGCATTATTTAAGCGGATTTCGTTGGCTCTTGACTCCTGGATTATGCGTTCCATTTCCTCCGCGATGGCATTGAAGAAAAAAGCAACTGCGTCGCTTTCGTCGCGCGCAAGACTGCGAGGCATCCGATAGGCAAAGTCCCCCGAAACCAACCGCTGAAAGCCTTCAACCAGTTCTAAAGGAAGTTCCCGATTAATCAACTTTCTTCACCTGTGAATGACACCATGCAAGCGCCTGCTCCAAAGTACCGAACATTTGTGTTGGCACACGCGGTTTTGATAAACCGAGAAAAACCGAACCGACCGCCCGTCCAAAAACTGTTCCACCCACCAAAGCAAAACAAGCCTGATACATGGGATCAGGCATATCGCGATAGACAGCTCGAGCGCCTGCAGTTTGTTGGACGATATTGTCCATAAATATCACAACAGCCGCCTTATGATTTTTAGAGCGCAGATAATTGAGTTGTGTTTGCACGCTGGCTTTTGCGGTAGTTTCGTCATCAGTGCATTCGTTAAATGGAACCACTGCCAGAAAGCCGGGGGAAATCTCATAAAATTCCGCGTTAGATGTCTGTCCGAATTTGATCCAATTTGTGACATCAATTGCCATAATTCATCCTTTCCTGATGTTTTCCAACCAGACAATTCCATCCTCTATCGAATTGACCAATGTCAACGGGATTACTGGCTTTGAAAGCCCAATGAAGAAACTGCCAATGGCACGCGAAAGCGGATTGCTAACCACAAGCGCACTTCCATAAAACAATTCGGGAAGCATGCCTTCAGAATAGACCTTGCGTGACTCGGCGTCCTGTGAAAGCAGGTTGTTTAAAACAACGACCAATCCGCATTTCCTTCCCAAGTTTCTGGCAAATGCCTTTTGCCATTCCATATTGGAGCGGGCGGCTTCAACGTTATCCTTGTAGCCAGGTATGGGAACAACAACGAGAATGTCTGGATCATGCATTGAATATTCGGTATTAAAAGTGTTTCCTATTTTTTTGAGTTCTACAAGCATGTCTCCTCCTTTTGTAAGCATTTCGATGATCTTGTATTTTTTCGCCAAATCCTTGTGCTCATTGGATCTCTCATTCAACCATGCCTGGAGGTAGTCCTGCGATCTTCTTCCAGATCAAACATGGATGGGTCTTGATTTAGTTGCATCACTTTGTCGCTCAATCTTCTTACTCGGTTAGACATCACTTCCATCAGGCGAAAGGCAAGGGAGGGGTCTTCGTGAATGCGGCGCAGAAAGTTCTTGTGATCGACTGTAAGAATCCGGGCGGTTCCCAATGCACGGACCGTAGCAGAACGGATCTCATGCTCGAAGATCGCCATCTCTCCGAAGAATTCATTCTTGCCCAGGATCGCTAATTGGACTTCCCGGCCTCCGGAATCTGTTACCACCTCCACCTGCCCATCCTGAATTACGTACATGCAGTCGCCAAGCTCACCCTGGCGTACGATGGTTTCACCATTTTGATAGATTTTTCCAAGCGATCCCATATTCATAGTATTTGCCTCCCGTGTCCCTTGAGAGGATGGATCAAGCTGAAGCATGGACATATCCTCATTGAGCAGGATCCAGTTCGAGTTTAAGAGAGAAGCGAGCATGTTACCCAGCAGACGCATCCAAAAGGAAGGATGAAGAGCGCGCAACAGGACTTCCTTGTAAGGTGCGCCTCCTGTGAGCATATCCCACATCAACATACTCATGCTGTATCTTGCGTCCGCCTTTCCCTGCTGTTCATCCGATACCATGCGCAGGACAGCCCGCCTGGCAAATTGGGTCTTCTGAATTAAACCGACGATCTTGAAGAGAAATTTTCCGATCCGATTATCGAATTCCATCATCCGGCAAAACGCCATGTATTGTCTCTTGAAGTCATTTGCCGATATGCCCTGGAAGACTGCCGTGCTTGCCGCGATCTTTGCAGAACGATACGCCGCTCCGATCCCATCTTTATACAGGCGGCTCACTCCACTGTCGCCGACGAACACAATGCGGTTGCCAAAAGGCTGCGGGCTTCCCTTCACGTTGATACGGGGGCCGCAATAACAGGCAATGATCTCCGGTGAAAAGTCGGGCGGCAGGATCCGTTTCACGGCTGGATCGTTCAGGAATGTTTGCATCGCCGCAGCGTCAAGCCCGCCGTGACTGCTGAGCAGGCAGACGGTCACGTAAGCGCCTTTGGGGATGATCGCCCCGTAGTCAAGCCCGGGGATGTCCAACAGAAAAGCGTGGAACACGGGACCGACGTACTTTGAAACTGCTTCTTCCCCCAAAAAGTATTCACGCACGAGCAGTTTGGCTGTCTGAGGAGGCTGATAACCGAAATCCAAATCGCGGAAAAGTTTCAGCATGGAGGTATTCACACCGGACGTGACCGCCAGCAGGTCGTATGTCTGAATTGCACCATCCTGACCTTTCACCTGCACCAGCCGATTATCCTGATTAAGATCGTTGGCCTCTGTTGACCACATCACTCCATCCACACGGGCACGAACAAGGCGAGCGCCTTTGGCGGTCGCTGATTTCAGGAGGTACCTATCGAGGCTGTATCCCTTGAACTCCATGAGTCCGCGTGGACCGATGCCGCGGAACGTGGTGGCAATCCTCTTTTCGTGGCGAGGCGTTTGTATTAATGCGTTGCCAACATCCAGGTGCAGCATGTTGAACTCAATACCGCGCTGCACGACGCTCGGAGGCAGGTTGATCCCTTCAACAGCCAGACTCTGCACCAGCGACTCGTAGATGACGCCGCCGCACATGTTGCACCCGGCTGGGCCCGGCGTGTCAAAATCCCTGGGCTCATAGATGTCCACATGGATGGACAACCCGGCCCGTTCCGCCATGGTCAGCAGGAAGTAACTGAAAAAGGAACCTGCGGGTCCGCCGCCCATCACTGCCACACGCGAGCCGTTATCCAACTTTAGGGAGGGCACAGAAGATTGGCGTGTCAACCGTTTAATAAATTCGAGGTTGTTCATAAACTGCTCCAAGGCTTTCTTTCTTGTCCCAGTTTAAGACCCGATATGCAAGGG
>DATHRQ010000543.1:0-2331 GCA_035465095.1 Anaerolineales bacterium
GGCACTGTGGCCCAAACGGGAAAACCCCGCATCGCCCTGGACGTTGGGTCTGATGCCGCCTTCTTCGACAATCCCGACCTCCCAGATACCCGCTCCGAGATGGCCCTTCCCCTTTCCGTCCGTGGTCAGATCATCGGCGTGTTGGATGTGCAAAGCACAAAAGCCGGTGCCTTCTCAGAGAGCGATGCCAATACACTTGGTATTCTTGGAGATCAGGTAGCGATCGCCATCGAAAACGCACGCTTGTTCGGCCAAACACAACAGGCGCGTGAAGAAGCAGAAGCGCTTTACGCTCAGGTCTTACGTCAGGAGTGGAGAAGCTTCAGTCAACAGGCGCCAAATATCGGATATCGCCAAACATCAACGGGCGGTAGATCGATCAAAAGACCTGTTCTCACAAATGAAATCAGGCAGACTCTCGAGAGCGGGCAGGTGGTTGCCTTTGATGGCAGTGGCGGAAGATCGGCACCGTCCATGTCAATACCTGTCAAGTTGCGCGGACAAACTCTCGGTGTGCTCAACATCAAAGCACCCACCAAAGATCGCAAATGGAGTCAGGATGAGATCAGCCTGGCACAAGCCATTTCGGATCGCCTTGCGCTCGCACTGGACAATGCGCGGCTGATTCAAGAGTCACAGCGTCATGCCGCAAAAGAGGCAAAAATTGGTGAGGTCTCTGCCAGGATCGGTGCATCCATCAATATGAGAAACGTGTTGGAAACCGCTGTCGAGGAATTGGGTCGCGCACTACCCGGCTCTGAAGTTGTAATTCAATTTGAAAGTGATCAGAAAAAGGATCATGCTCAGTGATGAAAACAAATACTTCCCAACCCAACTCATTTACAAACCGGATATCGCAAATCTGGGAAACTCTTACTCGCCCACACAAGTCGATCACAGATGTTGGCGAACAACGAACCGCCAGCCTTGCAAGTTCCATTACCCTTTCCATATTGACCCTGATTGTAGTTGGATTCATTGCCAGCACGCTGAGAGGCGGTTTTGCAAACGCAATTGGGAACTTTGGCGCTCCAATGGCCCTGCTGCCAATTGCTTATTTCTTTTCAAGATCCAGGTATTACAAAGCAGGTATTTTTGTGTTTTCGCTCGCGTTCAGTGCAGCCGCATATGCCGGCATAATAAGATTGGGCAACAGTGCAGATATACCCGTATACATATATGGATTTGTTCCAATAAGCCTGATAGTAGCCAGTTCATTTTTATCTCCCTGGGCAGTTTTCCTCCTCACAGGCTTGAATATTGGAGCATTCCTGTCATTATCATTATTTGGAGTTTCATTACCAGATAACTTTGGCGCTCTTGCTGGTGTTACAACCACAATTGGCGTAGTCCTAATTGTGCTGACCAATTTCAGAAACAGGATCGAAGCCTACAGGCTGGAAGAGGTGAAGGATGTCAACAGAGAGTTGGAAAACCTCACTTCAACTCTTGAAGAACGAGTGGCAACCCGCACTGACGAATTAAGCGCCAGATCGGCTGAACTAGAGACCCGTTCAAAAGAACTGGAAGAAGCCAACAGCAACATACGACGTCGCGCATCGCAATTCGAAGCCCTGGCGCAGGTCTCTCACTCAATCACGTCCATCCGCAACCTTCATGAACTATTGCCCCACGTCGCAACGGTGATCAGCGATTATTACGGTTTCTATCATGTAGGTATTTTCCTGGTCGATGAAGCGAATGAATACGCCTTCCTGACAGCAACCAATAGCAAGGGCGGCCAAAGAATGCTCGAACGCCAGCATCGCCTCAAGGTTGGCGAACAAGGTATAGTCGGCAGCGTCACAGGGACAGGCGAGCCGCGTATCGCTCTCGATGTCGGCGCAGATGCCACCTATTTTAATAACCTAGATCTGCCCGAGACTCATTCAGAAATGGCACTTCCCTTACGAAGCGGAGACAAAATCATTGGTGCCCTCGATGTGCAAAGCAAGGAATCTGGCGCCTTTACAGACGAGGATGTACAAACCCTAAGCCTGCTCGCAGATCAGGTCAGCCTTGCAATCGAAAACGACCGCTTATTTGAAGATTCAAACAAAACACTATCTGAACTTCAAATGGTCTTGCGACAGTCTACGCGAGAGGCTTGGAAAAGCATCACAAAACAACAGGGTCTGCTTGGGTATAGATACAACACAATAGGCGCTTCCCCGCTCAAAGAGCCGGTCAAATTGACAAATTCAGGCAATGACAAAGGAAAAGCCAGAGAGAAAGAAGCAGGCCGAATTATCGTCCCGATCGAGCTGCGCGGTGAAGTGATCGGCAACCTTGTTGTCCAGTCTCCCACGAAAGACGATTGGAACGAGGATG
>DATHRQ010000544.1:0-3115 GCA_035465095.1 Anaerolineales bacterium
GACCCCGTCGGCGGTGTGCCAACAGCGATACCCAACCCAACGGATAATGCCACTCCGACGGTAGCAGCGGTCACAGAAACGCCCGTCCCCACAGAACAGATCCTCGAAACAGCGGTAGTTCCCACGGCCACGCTTGAGCCACCGCCACCATCCGCGTTCCTGACGCCTCCCAAATACGAACAACAAGCGCCCAACAACTGCGGCCCGGCAGCGTTATCCATGATGCTGAATATGTACGGCTGGAACGGCACACAACTCGACATTTCCGAAATCATCAAACCCGTCAACGGCGACCGCAACGTCAACCCGGAAGAGATGGCCTTTTGGGTACACAATTACGCGGGCTGGCTGCGACTGGACTATCGCGTGGGCGGCGACCTCGAAACGCTCAAGCGTCTCATCGCTGCGGGGTATCCGGTCATCATCGAAGGCACCACGTCGCTTAACCCCGGCGATACCGGCTGGCCCGACGACGACCTGTGGGCGGCGCATTATCTTTTGTTGACGGCCTACGACGACGCCACGCAAACCTTTACCGTGCAGGACACTTATCGCGGCCCCGATAAAATCGTCCCCTACGAACAATTGCTGGACGAGTGGAAGCCCTTCAATTATTTATACATGGTCATTTACCTTCCGGAAGAGGAGCAGGAACTGGAGCGACTGCTCGGTTCAAACTGGGACCCGGACCTGAACCGCCAAAACAGCCTGATCGCATCAGAGAACGCTACTCGTGAAGACCCGTCTGACGCATTCGCGTGGTTCAATTTGGGAAGCAATTTAGTCTATTTTGAGCGTTATCAGGAAGCCAACGTTGCCTACGACAAAGCGCGCGAGATCGGGCTTCCCCAGCGCATGTTCCGCTATCAGTTCGGCCCGTTCCTTGCCAACTTCCACGCCCACCGCACAGACGATCTGCTCGCACTGACAGAGTACGCACTGGAACGCACGGATATGTCTGAAGAGGCCTGGCTCTGGCATGGCTGGGCACTGGCCCGCCAGGGAGACACAAACGGCGCGGTCGAAAATTGGCGCAGGGCATTATCCATCCGCCCGGGCTATGAAGACGCGTTGTATGCGCTGGATTTTGTCGGCGCAACGCCGTAATTCAGAGTGCGTCGCACCATACACTTGAGAACTTGACCATTAACAAACTGGAACTACTCTGTAGTTTATTCGAACAAGCAAGGTGCGGCGCACCCTCGAGGCAAACAATGAGAAATTATTTCCTTATTTTTTTGTTTATCTTCCTCCTTACCGCATGTGCGGGAAACACAACAGAAGCCCCGATCATTTCTCCTACATCAACACAGACTCCTACCCTCGAACCGACAGCCATTCCGCCAACTTTGGCAGTTGCCACATCAACAACTGTCCCTACAGAAGAAGCGACAACGCATCGCATATCCCCCATCGACGGAATGCCGCAGGTCTATATCCCTGTCGGCACCTTCCGCATGGGCGGTCTGGATATCCGTCACGCGCCGGATGAGGCGCCTGCGCATGATGTCACCATCGACGCGTTCTGGATGGATCAACTCGAAGTGACGAATGCCATGTACCAACTGTGCGTGAAGGCAGGCAAATGTACACCGCCGCAGAATTTTGCGTCCCAACGCAGAAACGATTATTATCAAAACGTCGAGTTCAAGGATTACCCTGTCATCTATGTTACTTGGGCGCAGGCGAACGCCTACTGTGAATGGGTAGGCCGCCGCCTACCCACAGAAGCGGAATGGGAACGCGCTGCCCGAGGTGACGACTTCCGTACCTTTCCATGGGGCGAAGACAAACCCGATGAACGCTTTGCCAACTTCAACTTTATCGTCAAAGACACATCACGCGTCGGAAGTTATCCGCTGGGGGCCAGTCCGTTCGGTGTGTTGGATATGGCCGGTAATGTGGCGGAGTGGACGAACGATCTTTATAAATACGATTACTACAAAAGCTCCATAGAGACCAACCCGCAGGGTCCGCTCACGAGTTCGAGCTTGAACCGTGTGGTGCGCGGCGGCAGCCTGGGCGATGCGGAGATCAATATCCGCGTATCGAAGCGTTCGTCAGTATTGGGGTCAAATCTGACAGCGCAAAAAGGTTCGCCCGAGTATTATGGTGACTTCTCTCCACGAATCGGATTTCGATGCATGCAGGACGATTAAAAAACGAATCAAATGCCATATATGCCCGTATTTTGATAGTCAAATTAATTGACGCTGCATTTTCGATGTGGTAATATCACCGTACAATTCAATAGCCCCACAAGGCGCTCTTATCCAGAGAGGCGGAGGGAACGGCCCTGCGATGCCTCGACAACCTATCAGCAAGACTTCACATCAGATCATCGCTGAAAAGGTGCCAATTCCGACAGACGGATGTTCTGGGAGATGAGAGGGCTACAATCGAAAATATGAGATTGCCCTTTCTGTACGTCTGCGGGCAATTTTATTTCTTTAAATAAGGAGAATCAACCATGAGCAATACTTTTATGAATTCCCCAAAACTGATGTTCACATCCGAATCAGTTTCCGAGGGACATCCCGACAAAATGTGCGACCAGATCTCAGATGCCGTTTTGGATGCCTGCCTCGAACAGGATCCCATGTCGCGTGTGGCCTGCGAGACGGCGGTCAAGACCGGCTTCGTGCAGTTACTGGGTGAGATCACTACAGAGGCCTACGTCAACTTTGACGAACTTGTTCGGAAGGTAATAAACGATATCGGCTACGACAGCAGCGACAAGGGTTTTGACGGCAACACATGCGCCGTCCTTTCAGCCATTGCCAGCCAGAGTGCCGATATTGCACTGGGTGTTGACCATGCCTTGGAAGAAAAAAGCGGCGAAATGACCGATAAGGACATCGAACTCGTTGGCGCCGGCGATCAGGGTATGATGTTCGGTTTTGCCTGCAACGAAACCCCCACCCTCATGCCGCTGCCGATCTACTTGGCGCACAAACTGACCCGTCGGCAAAGCGAACTGCGTAAAAACGGAGACATCTCCTGGCTGCGTCCCGATGCGAAGAGTCAGGTCACGATCGAATATTCAAAGGGCAAACCCGTACGCGTGGACACCGTACTCATTTCCACCCAGCACGCACCCGAAGTCTCGCAGAAT
>DATHRQ010000545.1:0-3652 GCA_035465095.1 Anaerolineales bacterium
AGACTTGCCGTTCAGTCATCATTTGTGGCAGCAGGAAATGTTCCTGCCCATTACAACAATCGGCAAAGTGAAAAATCTTGACGAAGCCATGCAGATCGCCAACAACGTCAACTACGGCCTGACAGCAGGCTTCTATGGCAATAAAAAGGAAACAGATTGGTTCTTCGAAAACATCGAAGCCGGCGTGACCTATGCCAATCGCCCTCAGGGCGCAACAACCGGTGCGTGGCCGGGCTTCCAACCCTTTGGCGGCTGGAAAGGCTCTGGATCGAGCGGCAAGAACGGCGGCGGTTATTACTACGTCCAACTCTACATGCACGAACAGATCCAAACGCTGGTTAAACCCGCCAACAAGAAGAAGGCAGCCAAGAAACCATCGAAGAAAAAAACAGCCAAACGCAAATAAATCCATGGCCCTTTCTGAAAAGGGAGGGCTTTTTACCGACCGCGGACGGCAGACTGCCGCAGAGTCCATCGTCTGTGGTCGGCAGTCAAAGATCACATGCCCTGGAACCCAGACCTTTACCACAAATTCCAAGCCCAGCGATCCGCACCATTTTATGACCTGCTCGCTCTTGTCGACATTCGCGAGGACCTCAAGGTCATCGACTTGGGATGCGGCACCGGCAATCTGACGCGCGAACTGGCAGACGCACTCCCAAACAGCCATGTCACCGGACTTGACTCATCGCCTCAAATGCTGGAGCAGGCCGCTTCACTCACGACCCCAAGCCTGGTCTTTGAACAGGGAGACCAATCCACGCTGGGAGGTGAATGGGACCTGATCTTCAGCAACGCCGCACTTCACTGGAGTGAGAATCATGCCGAACTGATTCCCCATCTATTCGATAAATTGCAGCCCGGCGGACAGCTCGCCGTGCAGATTCCATCCAATCACAATCACATCTCACATCAGATCTATCGCGAAACAGCCGAAGAGGACATGTTCAAATCCATCCTCCAGGGCTTTCAACGCTATGCGCCCGTACTTCCCATCGATGACTACGCCCGAATATTATTTAATTGCGGTGCAGAAGAAATAATTGTCTTTGAAAAGATATATCCACACGTACTCGAAAACGCGGATGCAGTCGTCGAGTGGATATCGGGGACCGCGCTCGTCCCGTATTTTGAACGGATCGGGGAACACAAGGAAGCGTTCGTTGACTCGATTCGAGAGAAGATGAGGACAGCCCTGCCGGACAGCCCTGTATTCTATCCCTTCCGTCGGATATTATTTTCAGCGAGAAAGCCAAACCATGGGTGAACGGAACAAATATGAGCGAAAGGAATTCATCTATCGTGTAGGGACGTTCTTCCTGCTGGTCGGTATAGGATTTCTTGTGTTCTTCATGCTATCCGAAGCGGCTCAGCAACCGGAATTTAATTACTTCTGCGGAAGCATGATCCTTCTGAGCGTCGGTTTTTTCTTTAGGGCACGATACAGAAGAGCGATCACGCCCAGCGGACGATTTAGCCGTGCAAAAAGGTTTTTTAGAAGGATATTCGGCAGAGGCGGTGGAAGCGACGACGAAGATGAGGAATACGATGAAGAATAAATTAACCTCTTTATCAGATGCCATATCCGAACATGTAAACGACGGCGATACCGTCTACGCGGCAGGATTCACACACCTCATCCCGTTTGCAGCCGGGCACGAGATCATCCGCCAGGGAAAGAAGGATCTCACACTCGCGCGCGCAACGCCTGATCTCATTTATGACATGCTTGTGGCGGCAGGCTGCGCAAGGAAGGTCATCTTCTCCTACATGGGGAATCCCGGTGTGGGATCGCTGCGGATCGTGCGTTCCTTCATCGAACAGGGAAAACTCGAACGCGAGGAGTATTCCCATTTCGGCATGATCACCCGTCTGCAGGCTGGCGCTTCAGGCCTGCCCTTCCTGCCCATGAACCAGACCGGCGCAACCAGCCTCGAAGAGGCCAACCCCAACATCAAGCGCATCCCCGATCCATATGGCGGCAAGGATGTGATCGTTGTGCCGGCCTTGAACCCCGATGTTGCCATTGTCCACGTGCAGCGTGCGGATGCGGACGGTAACGCACATTTATGGGGCATCATCGGCGAGCAAAAGGAAGCTGCGTTCGCCGCGAAAAAGGTCATTCTCACGGCGGAGGAAATTGTGGATGAATCAGTCATTCGGTCAGATCCGAACCGTACGATGATCCCCGGCATTGTGGTCAGCGCAGTCTGTCACGTCCCCTTTGCGTGTCATCCGAGTTACGCACAGGGATATTACGACCGCGACAACGAATTCTATCTCGCGTGGGATAAGGTCAGCGAGTCGGTCGAAAGCGTCAGAACCTGGCTGGACGAATGGGTATTCGGCGTAGAGGATCACGGTGAATATCTGCAAAAACTCGGCGAGGAAACGCTCGAACGCTTGAAAGTTGAAGCAAATTATAGTGAGAAGATCAATTACGGGAAGTATTAGCCTTACCGATGAAAGGTTTTGATCTTGGCGGCGACGGCATACCGCTTCACTTCCTCCACGCAAACGGCTACCCACCCGATTGTTACAGACCCTTATTTGAGCTTTTGAAAACAGAATATCGTGTTTTTGGAATGCACCTGCGTCCGCTTTGGGAGAATGCCAAACCCGACGAGATTAAGAACTGGCAACCGTTTTCGGAGGACTTGATTCGCTTCCTAGCGGACCGAGAGGCTGGCACCGTAATCGGAGCTGGTCATTCGATCGGTGCGACTGTCACCTTAAGGACAGCGCTGCGCGATGCGGGTAAATTTTGGGCGTTGATATTGATCGATCCCGTATTATTCATTCCCAGATCGATGATGATATGGAGAATTATCCGCACGCTGGGTTTGGGAGATAGACTCCATCCGTTGATCGCAGGCGCCGAGAGACGCAGGCGCACGTTTGATGATCTGGAAACCCTCTTCAAAGGCTATCGCAGGCGTCATGTTTTCCGCTACATGAGTGATGAAAGTTTATGGGCATTCGTCGAAGGGATTACGACATCCTCCGCGAACGGCGGATATGAATTGGTTTATCCTCCCGAATGGGAAGCGCAGATCTACCGCACCAACATGCAGGACTTTGATATCTGGCGCGACCTGCCCAAGCTCGAAGTGCCGACTCTTTTCATCCGCGGTATGGAAACAAACACATTTCTTGAAAGTGCGGCAAAGCTCATAAAGCGGAAGCAGTCCAATGTGCGGGTGGAGACGTTGGAAAAATCAACCCACCTCCTTCCCTTGGAACGCCCGAAGGAAGTGTTTGAAATCATGCAATCATTTCTAAAAGAGGTCTTATGAGCGAAATTAACTATTCATCCGCCGAACTGATGATCATCAACGCCGCGCGTTTGCTGCGCGATGGCGACGTCGTCTTCGTCGGCGTGGGACAGCCCAATCTGGCCTGCAACCTTGCCAAGCGGACACACGCGCCCAACCTGGTGATGATCTACGAGGCCGGCGTGATCGGCGCGGAGCCTGCGCGCCTGCCGCTGTCCATCGGCGATCCAACCCTCGTCAGCGGATCGCTTTCAGTGGTGAGTATGTACGATATCTTCGCGAACTACCTCCAGCGCGGCAACGTGGACGTGGGCTTCATGGGCGGCGCGCAGATCGACAAATACGGCAACATCAACGCAACTGTCATCGGTGACTAT
>DATHRQ010000546.1:0-10047 GCA_035465095.1 Anaerolineales bacterium
TGTCCAGCGGCCTTTGATCTTTTCGCCAAGTTTGACTTCAACCCACACAGAACCATCTTCAAGCCTGCGGATATTGCTGGTGTTGTAGTACCAGTAGGTATTGAATACAGCAGAGGATAGAATCTCACCGCCGGGAGCAGTGCGCATAAACAATCCGCCTTCATATGTGATCCTGACGATTTTGTAGGAGTCGGAGCTGGGTGATGGAGTAGGTGGAGTAGGGGTATGTTTTGTTGGAGGAGGGGGGACGCTGACACCAGATGGCAGATTGATAACCTGACCCACATAGATCAAGCTCGGATTATGGATCTGCGGATTGACGGCCAGAAGGGCGCTCACACTTGTCCCTGACCTTGCTGCAATCTTTCCTAATGTATCTCCCCATCGAACTGTGTAGGTCTTATAGGTTGACGGTTGCGACGGCGGCGTGTAGCCAGTTGGAATATAAAGAGTCTGGCCGGTGTACAGCCACCAGCCAAGGCCGGGGTTCGCTGCGCGGATGGCGTCCACGGTGGTGTCGCATCGTTTTGCGATCCCGCTGAGCGTATCACCCCATTGGACTGTGATATAGGCGGGGCATTGCGACCAGGCTGATGCGCTGCCAATGGACGAAAATGACGTGAAAAGAAGGATTATAACGACAACCAACTGAGTAAATTTTCTAGCCTTCATGGTCTCTTCTCCATTTGTCCAATTCCAATATATCAGGCGCTGGTTTGTTTAATGCCCCAGAAATTCCTTATTATTAGAAAACCAAATACCGTGCAACTGCCATGATCCATAAGGACAGAGTCAATGTCACAGCACAGATATTCAAGTACGTGGTCTGTTGTTTTTCCAATTCCTGCAATTGTGATGTCGTTTCATCGGAAGGTGCACTCTCTAACTGCTCCCTGAGCTGCGCCATGGCTTTCAACCTGCGGTCGGTAAGCACGCCAAAAATGAAGGCGATCAGTCCGAACAGAGCGCCGACGCCAAAACCAATGCCTGCGCTCGAATCCATCCAGGCGGAAGTGAATCCCTGTGAATCGTGCCAATATAACAAAAAGCCAGCGAGACCTGTCATTCCGCCAGCCCCAGCCGATTCTGTGCCAAACCGCTTTTTGGTAATCAGGTAATCGATGAACTTTTGCCCACTTCCCCCAGTTGCTTTTAATGCCGGAGTGATGACAAGGGCCAACAACAAAGTGCTGCCAACCCAATACACGCCAGCGCCAATGTGCAGGATACGTAAAATCAGCAGATAGTAATTCATATTCTCTCCTTTACTTTACTTATAAACACATCTGTCGAGATAAAGGACGGTATTTAATTGAACACCAGGATTTCGAATTCGTTGCTTCGCTGATCAAAAACCTGAGCCAGGGAGATGTCACCTTTCATTCCCATCCCTCCCCTTTCCCACGTCCAGAACGTAGACGCCTGTTGCTTCACTTTTCCCCTTCAACATCAATTGGCGATGCTCCAGATTGCCAAGATCCAAAGCGGAGTGAGCATACGCGGCGTCGCTGATAAGGATTTCTCCAGGGGCGGCTTTTGAGGCCAGGCGTGCCGCAATATTGACGTTATCTCCCAGAGCAGTGAAATCCAGGGGACCGTCCTCTTCGCCGACAACGCCCACGTAGGCAAGCCCGGTGTGGATGCCCACACCCACGGGAATCCAGGCTCCCTTGGGATCATGATGCCCCGTCAGTTTGAGTAATTCCTGTGCTGCTTCAATCGCGCGACGGGCGTGTTCCTGTCCTGAAAAGCCCGGAATGAAGAGACCGATGGCTTCATCTCCCAGAAGGCGGTCGACCATAGCGTCTGATCTGACAAGCACACGTGTGGCTGCCGAATAAAACCGATTCATCAACCGGCTGAAGTCGGCAGGACTCATTTTCTCAGCCAATTTGGTTGAACCACGGACATCGGCGAACAGCATGGTGAGCACGATCTCAGCACCGCCCGGGCGTTCGAATTTTTCACAAGGGACGCAGAAGCGCGGATTGAACTTGGATTGTTCCCTGCCGATCATGCGCATTAGTGAGCCTCCCCAGCTTTTAAATGGTGCAGCGCATAATTTGCAACGCGGATTGGAGGGGAGCAGACCGAAAAAATGGTACATATGGGGATTAATCGGCTCCCCTTTGGTCAATACTTCATACCATTCTTCTTCAACAGTTCGTTCTTTCGACATGACACTATCCTAACATATTGCAAGGTGTACAGAGCCAGCCTGAACTGATTATTGCGTCCTTAACATGACTCTCCCCAGCCAGATGCACCAGATGGGATAGGTGATATAGATTCCCAACCCGCTGGGGAGGACAGCAATGAGATACCAGGGCACGGACTCGAGACTATCGATCCCTGCAAAGATGCCGGGGAGAGCGAACAGACCGAATACCATAAACGCCCCTGTGACCAACCCGAATTTGACCAGGTTGTTTGGCAATATGCCATCGTTAAGCATGGAATAATTGAAACCTATCAGCCATATACCAATCAGAGCGGATCCGACACCTGTGTATAACCCCGCAAGGACCCAACCCGTGAAATTGAAAAGGATCAATATAGAACCAACAACCATTATAGCCGCACCGATCACTGCGAGCCCAAGGGTAACTTGACCTAGGATTGGCGACTTAGCATGATGTTGAACATATAACATCCATGCCAGAATCGCACTTAAGATTGCTGCGACACCGTTGATCGCATCATTAATGGAACCAAAGATCGAATTGACCGTGTAGAACAGTGTGATGGTCACCACTGCAAGGACGACAGCCGTGCCTGTTGCAATAGCCATCCAACCGATGGTGGTTGACGGGAAATTACCATTCATCTTGATGCCTCCTGAAAGTGGGTTGATTATTGGATTATACAATGTGATGACCCCTCTTCTGTCTCCCCCGAGTGGGAAGAAGCTAAAGCCCTCCTGAAACAAAGTATTGCCTTAGAAATTCACCAAACCTATCACGATCAGCCCCCTTCCCTTTAGGGAAGGGCGGGGGGATAGGTTCCATCATTCCTTCCCACACGCTGTTTCCACTTCCCATTCAGGATGAGATCGAGTCTCCTCCAAATCCGGCAAGACGACTACTCAATTCTTGTCATGGACTCCGGCGAACGAGAAGCATTGCGGCATCCAACCGGTTATTAACGTGTAATTTTCCCAAGATGTTCGTCATGTAGTGCTTTATTGTTTTTTCAGCCAGATGCAGGCGTTCGCCAATTTGGCGATTGGTCAAACCATCAGCAACGTGTTGTAGTATTTCTTGCTCGCGGTCGGTAAGTTCCATCAAAGGGTCATAAGGTTTACCATGCGCCATTTCCACCAGCAATCTTGTTGCCAGAGCAGGAGTGACGTATGCTACCCCATCTGCCACTGCACGAATGATGTCGATCAATTCCCTTGCTGATACCCCCTTTAGCACATATCCGTTTGCGCCCGCCTTGAAAGCTGATAAAAGATCATCTTCGTTTTCAGAAACAGTAAGCATTATGATCTTTGTTGCCGGACAAGTGATGGCAATCTCGCCGGCAATTGCCAACCCTCCCCTTTCAGGCATGGCAATGTCGAGCAGAACCACATCCGGCAGGTTTTCACGCGTGAGGTGCAGAGCATCTTCAGCAGTTTCTGCTTGCCCAATGATTTGTAAATCCTCTTTCCCTGAAAGCGAATGCACAACCCCTTCACGAAAAAGCGGGTGATCATCAGCAACTAGGATGCGGATTGGGTCATTCATCAACCACCTCCAAAAAGGTTAGAGGCAAGTGCGCGCGGATCAAAGTGCCGCTATTGTCTCCGGTTTCCAGTTCGAATTTTCCACCGAGAATCTCCACTCTTTCACGCATCCCTGCCAGACCTAAATGATTTACTTTATGGACGATCTGTTTGTCGAATCCCGGACCGTTGTCCGAGACTTCGACGATCAGTTGATTCTCATGGCCCAGGACACTTACCTGCTGGTTTGCTCCATTTGCATGTCGATACCCATTGGTGAGGGATTCCTGCAATATACGATATAGCGTTATTTTAACAGAGAGAGGAACTGAATCGGGAATTCCATTTACCATCATTTTAACTGCCACAGATGTCTTACGTTCATAATCCCGAGTGGCGCGTTCTACGACATCTCTAACTGATAATTGCTCAATATCCGGTAGGCGTAGACCAGCCAGAAGTGAGCGCATATCGGAGAGGGCAGCTTTAAGTGCCGACTCAATTGTAAAAATATCGTCATTAGCAACCTGCCTTTTGGCGATGGATACCTTGCAAGTTTCGCATAAACTGGCTAGTTCGTCGATCCTGAGAAGCGCAAGCGCAATATCCTGCCCTGGACCATCGTGCAGATCTGCTGAGATACGGTTTAGAAAACGTTCGTTAAGAGCTGTGGTGCGGGATGCAGCTCGGCTTACCCGGTTGTGAAGCAGCTTGTTTTGTTCCAGTAGCTTGGTAAGCTGCGAAACCTTTACATGCAACTCATTTTGCTGGGAAAGGATCGTGCTACTTGCCCGACCGACCAATCCAGCCAGCGAAAGATATATCAATATAGTTGATACCCCCACGATTACCCAGCTCCTCTGTTGGGCGGACCAAATCTCATTGTTCAATTCATCCAGGGTTTGATAAAATTCAATTACTGCAATAATTTCACCTTCAAACCGTAATGGGGCGTAGATCTCCATTAACTTTGACCGTTCTTGTTGGGCGATATTTTCGTCATTGTCCAAATTACTGATTCCTGCATGAACACTCCCCGTTAGCGCCTCTTCCAAACCGTCTCCAACGGGATATTTCTTTCCAACCAAGGCTGGATCTGTGCTGTATAGAACGACTCCATTGGGATCCCAAATCTTATAGAAAACAATGTTTCTGGCAAGGGATGATGATGTCAAAATGGACAGGATTTCTGTCTCATGATCATCATCAGAAATTTCTGGATGCAACACATATTGCAAATGGTGGGACACTAGGCTGTCCACATATCCGGCTGTGATGGTGGCGGTACGATTTGTAACACCGATTTCAATTTGCTTTCCCACCCAATATCCAATAATCAACATTCCACAAAACAGGATGGCAAAACTGGCCATCAAATACTGCCGAGCTAGACTTAATCTGGTGAAGGCAAGCATGGATACCTCCGATACTTTCATTGTATCGTCTATCGTCTGATATGACGATGGACCAAGGTCTTAAATACTGTCCGTCAACAGTCCGGATGTTAGGGTCACCTTTGCCCGTTCCATAACCAGTTGAACGAGGAGAGAATCGTGTAAAGGTTCGATTGCAACCATTTAACATCCTAACATATTTCAAATGGAGGAGAATGCAAATGAAAAACAAGAACATCAAGCCTCTGCTGTTCGTAACTTTTGGGATCCTTACTTTGATCCTGGCCTCTTGTGGAGGACAATCGCAGTTGGATGGTGACGTTGCCCGAGGTGGACAGTTGTATGATAAATGGTGGGAGGTCCTTGAAGTGGATGTTCCCGCCGGGGATCAGCCTTTATGGGCGACCCAGGCCACTAATACCCGTTCTGGTGGCGACACCTGGCGCTGCAAGGAATGTCACGGTTGGGATTACAAGGGAAAGGACGGTGCCTACAGTTCAGGGTCACATTTCACCGGTTTTGTGGGCGTGATACAAATGGATGGTAGGGAGCCTGGTGATATCCTCGACATCCTGAAGGGCTCCACCAATCCCGACCATGATTTTTCATCCGTAATGGATGAGGATGCATTGGTCGATTTGGCGTTGTTTCTCAGCCAAGGACTGGTTGATGATAATGAGTTTGTGACTATGGATAAGAGTCCGGTCAGTGGGGACCCATCAACAGGGGCCACACATTTTTCGCTCTGCGCAAATTGTCATGGCTTTGAGGGAACAGCCATCAATTTTGGTGATGAAAGCGAACCTGAATATCTCGGCACCGTCGCAGCGGGCAATCCGTGGGAATTCCTGCATAAAGTACGCTTTGGTCAGCCGGGAGTCAGCATCATGCCGGTTGGCTTCAACAATAACAGGGAGAAGCAGGAGTATGTTGACCTGCTGGCCTTTGTTCAGGGTCTTCCAACTCAGTCTCTCGTAACCGAGGGTGGACGACTCTACGATAAGTGGTGGGTTGCGGTAGGGATGGATGCCCCCCCTGAAGGTGATCAGCCATTATGGTCAACCCAGGATACAAATACACGTTCCGGCGGTGACACCTGGCGTTGCAAGGAGTGTCATGGTTGGGATTATCTGGGCAGCGATGGAGCATACAGTTCTGGATCTCATTTCACCGGGTTTCCCGGTTTGATGGAGGCACAGGGAATGTCATCCCAGGAATTGATTGCCTGGTTGGACGGTACCGAGAATCCCGATCATGATTTCTCTGCTTATTTGGACGAGCTCCAGTTCAATATGCTTGTGGCCTTTATTCAGGATGGCATCGTGGATCGGTCCCCATATATCAACGAAGATAAGTCCGTGAACGGCGACATGGAGCATGGTAGAGCCTTATTTAATGACAAATGCATCCGTTGTCATGGAGATGATGGAAAAACGATCAATTTTGGGGACGCGGATGAGCCTGAGTTTATCGGCACCGTTGCAGTGGACAATCCCTGGGAGGCTCTGCATAAAGGTTCCTTCGGTCAACCCGGTGTTCAGATGCCTGCCGGACTTAACTTCGGCTGGACCCTTCAGGATATCGCTGACTTGATCGCCTATCTTCAAACGTTACCGACAGAATAAGCGGTTTGCACACAAAAACATTACGTCTTCATGTTGTTCAATATGGAGACGTAATTGTTATTAACCCACTGTCAGCCTCCTCGACAAATTCCTCGGGAAATCGGCCCCTCCCCGGCCTCCCCAAATTCCAAGTTCGTGGAATTTGGGGAGGGTAACCGAAGGTCGGGTGGGGCAAACTAATCCACCGTCAGCGTCTTACTCAAATTCCTCGGGAAATCAGGATCAAACCCGCGCATCACGGACATGTTATACGACAACAACTGCAGCGGTAGCACACCCAACAAAGCCGAAATCTGCGGGTCGGATTTGGGGAGCACGATCAGGTCGTCCGCGTTGGCGCGCAGGCGAGCGTCTTCCTCGGCAATGACAATTGTCCGTGCGCCGCGCACTTTCACTTCGTTGATGCCACTGATGATGAGCGGGTTCGCGCTGCCATCCGATACAAAGATGATGGGGAAGCCCACCCTCACCGCGGAGAGAGGTCCATGTTTGAATTCGGTCGAGAGCATCCCTTCGCAGTGGGCGTAGGTGATCTCCTTCAACTTCAACGCGCCCTCGAGCGCGATGGGATAGGTCGCTCCGTAACCGAGACAATACATATCGTCCCATTCGTTGATGTCTTTCGCGATCGCTTCGACTTGCGGTGCGACCATTTCAAGTGTCTGCTCCATTAATTCGGGGATTACGTCCAACGCGTGAACATCCTTGCTCGCCATCTTATACGCCAGATATAAAAACGTCACGACCTGGTTGGTAAATGTCTTCGTGGCGGGAACGCTGATTTCGTATCCGCAGCATAGGGGCAGGGAAAGAGCCGTCGCTTTCGTCAACGTCGAGCCGACCACGTTTGCCAATCCGAAACACGCCATGCCGCGCGCCTCCGCCGCCTCCAATGCGTTGAGCACATCCTTGGTCTCGCCCGACTGGCTGACGAAGATGCCTACGTCCTCATGTCCCACCGCAGGCGCATACTGCGCGATGAACTGCGGCGCCAAAACAATTGTGACAGGCTTTCCCGCCAGCTGCGCAAAATAGACCGAGCCCGCCAGCGCCGCATGATAACTTGTGCCGCATCCGACGAAATACAGATGACGCGCGTTCTTCATCTTCTCAACCAGCACATCGACTTCTTTGTTGCCGTTCAACACATGGGAAAGCTCACGGGCGACCTGACCCTGCTCGTGGATCTCTTTCAACATAAAATGCGGATACCCGCCCTTTTGCACCGCATCCATCGACTCGGTAACTGTTTCCTGTTTTCTGTCGATGAGTTTCCCATCCTTGACCGACCACACCTCGACCTTGTCCGCCCACAACGTGACGATCTCTCCATCCTGGGGACGGATCACTTCACGTGTTAATGGCAGTAGCGATGGCAGGTCAGACGATACACAGGTAAAACCTTCACCGATGCCGACCACCATGCCCGAGCCTTTTTTGAAGGCATAGAGTTTGTCATCATTTGTGCGCCCGATGACAAAGGCATAATCGCCTTCCAGATCGCCATACGCCAGGCGGATGGCGTCGATAAATTCATATCCGCGGCTGATATATCGTTCGACCGCATGGACACACGTCTCGCCATCATTCTCCGAACGGACGGTCATGCCTTCGGCGATAAACTGTTCGCGCAGCTCAAAATTATTCACCACATTCCCATTGTGCGCGCCGACCATGTCGCCGTCTGAATCCAAATGCGGCTGGCTGTTAACCTGTGATGGCTCACCGAACGTCGCCCAGCGTAATTGGGTGATTCCGCGAGATCCCCGCATCTCAGCGAAATTATATTTCGCCGCAACGGCGTCAACTTTGCCCGTATCCTTGCGCAGATCGATCCTGCCGTTGTTCAACGTCGCCGCACCGACCGAGTCATATCCGCGGTAGGTGAGCCGTTCTGCAGCCGCGATGAGAATGGGTCCGAGTTCTGTTTCTTTGTCTGTTACGTATCCGAAAATTCCGCACATTGTCTAAATCTCCTCGGTGGTCGAGTCGCTCTGAGCGCTCGTTGCGAAGGGCATATCGAGACCACCATATAACTGAAATAGTTTTGCTTATTGGTGGTCTCGATACGGGCTTCGCCCACTCGACCACCGATTTCTTTAATTATCCCACGGCGCGACGCCGCGCCCGCCTCCCACTGACCTGAGAATTGATTCCGCCAACTCAGGCATTGCATCCGCTAAGGCCCTTAACATGCCGAAACAACCTGCGATCATCATGTCACCGAATGGGACAGAATAATATGGCCTTAACGTTGGGTTGTTCATGAACATCGAACGGCGCGGGCCGGTGATCACAACATCGAACTCATCTTTTCCGAACTCAATTTTTTCATCTGAATACATCAACGCGCCGTGTCCCATATCATCAAAGACATCTTCATGCTTTAACGTACTGTCAGCCATCGCGCGCAACAGCGATTCAAGTCTGGCCAGATCAATCTCGCCTGTGTGATGTTCGAATACTCCCTCGATTCCATTCTCCCCTGATCGAAATGCTATCGTATGAAAATTCCCTATATTACATATAATCTTTTGTTTGCGGGCAGCCACTAGAAGATCAAGGTTTGCGCCCATTACCGCCGCGGGAGCTGTATCCATCACAAAGAGTGGGCATGGCAGATCACCTGCTGAGTCTGCAACAGCTTGCAGACGCGTCATGATCTTTGGAATTTCATTTGATGGGAACATAAAGGATGAAAGTGAATTGGTTGCCTTTATCCTTTCATCCAGGTAGTCGAACCGAAACTGTCTATCCGAGACGCCTGCAGGCGCATTACCATGATCGAAAACCGCGACGGCAATCGCAGATAGATCGTCCAGCGAAACGCCATAATCCTTGAATGTTTTGGAGATCAATGGAAAGTCGAAATCGTTTAATTCCAACTCTTCCACATCTTTCATCTTTCTTCTTTCATCATCGGAGACTATCTTTATCCCCAACGATTCAACCTTATCCAACTCATCGTTCAACGTCGTCGCAGCAGAAGGCGTCATGTACACGGGAATCCCAGCGCGGGCGTATTCTTCGATGGCCCAGGCTGAAGGGCCGCCTCCCATTTGATGGCCAGTCAGCAGGATCGGGGTTCGTTTGTGAAGCGTCCGTTTGAGACGGCGGTGAACCATCATGGTGGGCGAAGGCAGGACGAGCTTGAATCCGTTCTCGATATCGAGGTTCGAATCGTAAAGGAAGATATCCTGCGTGCCTGTTCCGACGTCTACTGTAAGGATTTTCATATCAGGCTAGAGCTCAATTCCCAGCCACTGACGGATGAAGTAGCCGATGATGAAAGAAAATACTGCCACGCCAAGGCTCAAGC
>DATHRQ010000547.1:0-4468 GCA_035465095.1 Anaerolineales bacterium
ATCCATTTTTCGGGGTCGAAGTTGTCTGGGAAGGTCAGGTTGTCGTTGAAGGGGTTTTTTTCCTCCGCCATATAGAATTGCCCATCGGGCCAGCGGCTTTTGAAGGGTTTTGTCTCCTCCTCATAAAAGCCCTCCTGCCAATCCTTGCGCAGGGGATGTCCGTCGAAACCCTCCCACAGCAGAATACGGCGCAGGTCGGGGTGGCCGCTGAATTTGATGCCAAGCAGATCCCAGGCTTCGCGCTCCTGCAGGTCGACGCCGGGCCAGATATCGATCAAGGACGGGACTTCGACCGGGTCCTTGCGCGGAACCTGCACCTTGAACACCAGGCCGGGGCCGCCGGTGGTTTTGTAGGCGTGATAAACCACCTCCATTTTTTCTTCGGGCAGGTAGTCCACGCCTGTGACGGCCGTCAGCAGGTCATAACCGAGTTCGTCGCGGATGGCGGTGGCAACCTCGATGAGCGATTCTTTCGGGACGATGAAGCCGCTGTGCCCGGGACGTTCATCGGCGGTGACAACGTCGGGGAATCGCTGGGTCAGGTCAACGGTCAGGGTTGAATCGGCGGGAGCGGTCATTCTGCACTCTCCTGTGTTGTTTGCGTCGCCTTGGCCGCAGCGGCGGCTTTGATCTCGTCATAGCGGCGCGGGTCCATCAGATCCGGTCCAAGGACCGGGACAGGCACATAGTTGGCGTCCGCTTTATTGTTCTTGTCGTACCAGCGGTTGGTTTTCATGGTTTGTCTATCGATCTTTTCCTGCAACTTGATCAGGCCTGCGATCAACGCCTGCGGGGTGGGAGGGCAGCCGGGGATGTAGACATCGACGGGCAGGAACTTGTCGATGCCCGCGACAACGTTGTAACCCTCCTTGAAGGGTCCGCCGCTGGAGGCACAGGCCCCCATGGCCACAACGTATTTGGGTTCCGGCATCTGGTTATACAGGCGGATGATGGCGGGCACCATTTTCTTGGTAACCGTACCGGACACAAGCAGAAGGTCTGCCTGGCGCGGTGTGGGGCGCATGACCTCCATGCCGAAGCGTGCCATGTCGTAGCGCGCGGTCTGTGCGGCGATCATTTCGATGGCGCAGCAGGCCAGCCCGAACATGAGCGGCCAGACCGACGAGCGCCGTCCCCAGTTATAGAGGCGGTCGAGCGTGGTGACAGCGACAGCGTGCTGCATATCCTCGGGGATGTTGTACTGGGGCAGATTTAAACTTTCATTGTCCATTGATGTTCTCCTCGAACCAATCTTGGTATATTGCGTAAAGGATGTCGTCGTTCGCGAGCGCGGGATCATCCTCAAATTCCGAAAGCGCTGTTGTCCAATCGTATATTTGCTGCAGGGACACCTCTTCGATGTTCACGTGGGGATACTTCCGTTTGAGCGTGAGTGCTATTGCGAAGGTCGATTCCCAATTTAGGGTTACGTCGTTCATTTCCCTATTCTTCACGATTATCGATCTGTGCGCGCTGTAACCTGCCTGAATAGTCCACATAGATGGATTTCCATTCGGTAAAGACTTCGAGCGCGGCCTGGCCGGCTTCGCGATGTCCGTTGCCTGTGCCGCGCACGCCGCCGAACGGGAATTGAATTTCCGCGCCGGTCGTTCCGTGGTTGATGTACACCAGGCCGGTGAAAATGTCGCGCATGGCCGTGAAGGCCTGATTGACATCCTGTGTGAAGATCGAAGTGGATAATCCATATTTGGAGCGGTTGTTGACCTCGATGGCCTCCTCAAGCGATTCGACCTCGATGATCGAAAGCACCGGGCCGAAGATCTCCTCCGCTTCCAGCGTGGACCCGGGCTGGACTCCGTCAAATAAAGTGGGGGCGTAGAAGAAGCCTTTTCCCCCCACCTCCGCCACTGACGCGCCGGTCAGGCTGCGCGCGCCTTCTTTTTGCCCGGTCTGCACATAGTTGTGGATGCGTTCGAGCGCGGGTTTGTTGATGACAGGGCCAACCTCAACATTTGGGTCGAGGCCGTCGCCGAGCTTGAGCTTCTTTGTGCGCTCGACCAACGCTTCCTTGACTTGGCCCGCAATCCCCTTTTGGACGATCAGCCGGCTGGCGGCTGTGCAGCGTTGGCCGGTGGTGCCGAATGCCGCCCACAGTGTCGCATCTGTGACAAGCTCCAGATTGGCATCATCCAGGACGATGATGGCGTTCTTGCCGCCCATTTCGAGCGATAATTTCTTGTTGTGTCTGCCGGCCATTTCAGCGATGGCGCGGCCTGTTGTGGTCGAACCTGTAAAAGAGAGTACGCGCACATCGGGGTGATTGACAAGCGCCTTGCCCACATCCGCGCCGGGGGCCATGATGAGGTTGAAGACGCCGGGCGGTAAGCCTGCCTCTTCAAAAACTTTGACAAAAGCGGCAGAAATTGCAGGAGTCTCCGGGGATGGCTTCCATATGATCGTATTGCCTGCCACGAGTGCCGGGAAAATTTTCCATGAAGGGACCGCGATGGGGAAGTTCCAGGGAGTGATCAGCCCGACGATGCCGGATGCATCGCGGACCGCCATGCCGAACTTGTTCATCATTTCAACGGGAGCGGTGTAGCCCAGCAGGCGGCGTCCCTCTCCACCCATGAAATAGGCCATGTCGATGGCTTCCTGCACGTCGCCGCGTGCTTCAGCAATGACCTTGCCCATGTCACGGGTAAGCAGTTGTGAGAGTTCCTCTTTTTTCTGTTTGAGGATGTCGCCGATCTTGAAGAGCATTTCCCCGCGGATCGGGGCAGGGGTTAACCTCCATGAATTGAAGGCACCCTTTGCCGCATCCACCGCTGCATCCACATCGGATAATTCAGCCTGCGCAATGTCAGCCACCAATTCCTCGTTGGCAGGATTGATCGTTTGAAACGTACCTTTTCCTTCGACCCACTTGCCGTTGATGTAATTTTGAAATTCCATGATTTGTCAGATTATAGCACTGGCGGTGGGAAAGTCAATCGAATTACGTAAAAATATATTTACATAAATAGAAAAGTGAGTATAATCACCCTGCCGCCATGACAACTGCCCGACAGAAGATTTTGACCTACCTTGCCAAAAATCGCGCTGCCTCCGCGCGGGAGATTTCACGTGGGACAAAAATGTCTGCGGCGACGGTGAGGCATCACCTCAGGATGATGTCTGCAGATGGACGGCTGGAGGTGGAGTCGGAGCAAAGGCTTGAGGGGCGCGGCCGGCCGCAGAAAATATATACGATCCCACGTGCGATGTTGGGGGATAATCTGTCCATGTTGGGAGATGCTCTTTTGACAGAGGCAGGCTCAAGGTTAAAGATGGAAGCGCTGGCGAAGCGTCTGGCCGGCGAATCTGATCTCGCAGACCAGCCTATTGCAAGGAGGTTGAATCAGGCCATCGAGAAGTTAAATCAAATGAATTATCATGCGCGCTGGGAGGCGGGGCCGGAGGGGCCGAGAATCCTGTTCGGTCATTGTCCGTATGCGGCCATCGTTGAGAAACACCCAGAGTTGTGTGAGATGGATGCGAGTTTGATATCGCAAATGACGTCCCGATCTGTTTTGAAGGAAACGAGGCCGGAAACACAAAAGAGCAGCATTTGCCCGCATGTGTTTCTGATCCGCTAGGTGACTTGTGAAATTGGGGTCTGGCATTTGAAGTCTTGACGATTCAGGAATCACTCGCTATAAATTTTACCTGAGGGTATTAAACGGCCTGATCAACTTTAGAGGAGATTACCATGAACCTTTTCCAGCAGTACCTTGCCGATGAATTTGCCGAGGATTATGAAGAAGGGCGCCTGACAAGACGCGACGCGCTGAAATTGATCGCATCGGTGACAGGCAGTTTCATCGTTGCCAATTCGATTTTGGCAGGCTGCATACCTCCGCCTGAAGCCGAGGAGACAGGTGTGGCCTCCCCAACGAATACGTCCACGAGCGGGCCGCCCGCCGCGGCCTCACCGACGGCTGACTCTGTGCCGACAGAATCGGAATCTCCTGCGCCTTCCTCTGCCACTGCGCACGGGACGGTGATGCCGGACGACCCGGACATCATCGCGGGCGAGATCCAATTCCCTGCGGCGGATACCAACATCACGGGCTATCTCGCCCGCCCGTCCGACGAAGTTACCGCACCGGTGATCCTCGTCTGCCACGAGAACCGCGGACTCACCTCCCACATTCAGGATGTCACGCGCAGGTTCGCCAAGGCTGGTTACGTCAGCCTGGCTGTGGACCTGCTCTCACGTCAGGGCGGCAGTGCGGCGGTGGGAGAAGCGAACGTGCCTGGTGCATTGGGGAATATCGATCCGATGCAGTTCGTGGACGATTTTAGAAGCGGCTGGTCCTATCTTGGCGGACAACCGTTCGCAGATGCCGCCCGCGTGGGGATGACCGGTTTCTGTTTCGGCGGCGGCGTGACCTGGCAGGTGGCGGTCAACATGCCTGAACTGCTGGCCGCCATTCCCTACTACGGCCCGCACCCGTCCGTCTCT
>DATHRQ010000548.1:0-3946 GCA_035465095.1 Anaerolineales bacterium
CGTTCCAGCTTGCCGAGGGGGACAAAGTGGTCACTCGCTACACATGGCGTGGCACACATCAAGGTGAGTATTTTGGCATACCTGCTACTGGCAAGCCAGTGAGTTGGACCGCTATGGTTGCCTTCAAAATTGACGATGGCAAAATCCGTGAAGCTTGGATAAATTATGACCGGTTGGGAGTGATGCAACAGCTTGGTGTGGCTCCTACACCTGTACAAAAATAAGTTTAATTTACACCCGCTCACCAGCAAGTAGCTCAAACCGTTAGAAATGAAGCTGAAAAACGTACCTCGAAAAATTACCTTATTCCGATTTAGATTCACCCTGATACTGTTCATCGCTGACATGTTCCATCCAGTCGACAGCCTTGCCGTCAAGGTTTTCGAGGATGGATAGATGCGTCATGGCGGTGGTCGGCCCGGCGCCGTGCCAGTGTTTCTCGCCTGCCGGGGTCCAGACCACGTCACCGGGCTGGATCTCTTCGATCTTTTCGCCCCAATTTTGGACGCGTCCGAAACCGGCTGTCACCACGAGTGTCTGTCCCAGCGGATGGCTGTGCCATGCAGTGCGGGCACCCGGCTCGAAGTTGATGCTCGCCACCGATACGCGCGATGGAGCCTGCGATTGATGCAGCGGGTCCATCCGCACATTTCCGGTAAACCATTCAGCGGGTCCCTTGCCTGAGGGTTGTGAACCGTTTCGTTTGATTTCCATTTTCTGCTCCCATTTAATAAACCTGGATTGTCAGGTTCGCTTTTACAAATTTATTCTCAACGATCGATTAGCTTCTGTACGCTTTCCGTGTAGCGCGCTCCATGGATTGTGATCTGTGAGGTGGCGTGCTCAAGATCCTGAAGATCGTCAGGCGTCAGCTCGATGCCTGCCGCACCGATGTTCTCCTCCAGCCGATGCTGTTTTGTCGTGCCGGGGATGGGAACGATCCAGGGCTTCTGAGCCAGCAGCCAGGCAAGCGCGATCTGCGCCGGGGTCGCCTGCTTCTTTTCCGCGATGCGGGTCATCAAGCCCACCAGTCCCTGGTTCGCCTTGCGGTTCTCCGGCGTAAAGCGGGGCACATTGTGGCGGAAATCGTCGCTGGTGAAGGATGTCGTCTCATCGATCTTTCCTGTCAGAAAACCCCTGCCCAGCGGACTAAAGGGGACAAAGCCGATGCCCAACTCCTCAAGGGTTGGGAGGATCTCCTCCTCCGGTTCGCGCCACCAAAGAGAGTATTCACTTTGCAGGGCTGTGACCGGTTGAACTTTATGGGCGCGTCGGATCGTCTGCACGCCAGCCTCTGATAGTCCGAAATACCTGACCTTCCCCTCCCCGATCAGATCCTTTATCGTACCCGCCACCTCCTCAATGGGCACATCCGGGTCGACACGATGCTGATAGTAAAGATCGATGGTCTCGATCCCCAGCCGCTTGAGCGATTCATCGGTCATCCGCCTGATATATTCGGGACGGCTGTTGACCGGTCCGCCGTCATCTTCGAAATTGAAACCGAATTTGGTCGCGATCACCACCTGATCGCGAAAGGGGGCAAGGGCTTCACCCACCAACTCCTCGTTCGCGAACGGACCGTAGGCCTGCGCCGTGTCAAAAAGCGTGACGCCTTGATCGACGGCTGCGTGGATCAGGGAGATCATCTCCTTTTTATCGCCGGGAGGGCCATAGCCGGAACTCATGCTCATACACCCGAGACCCAGGGCTGAAACCTCCGGCCCGCTGTTTCCTAGTTTCCGTTTTTGCATTTTTCAAACTCCTGTCTATTCATGTCAGATCATAAAGATAGTCTAACACCTGGAGGTGACTCCAAGTCAAGGGTTTTTGTGAAGGAAAAACAAAAAAGAACGCTCATCGGCGTTCTTTTTTTCGTCTCAATGACTTTCTATTTACACGGTCCTCGGCGGCGCCTTGAATTTCTCGATCTCTGCCACCACATCTGCAAGCGGATGAATATCAGCAGTCTTCTTCTTATTACGAAAGCTCAGGCTATCCAAAACCAGCGTGCGCTTGAGCAATTGAATTCCGTCAAACAAGCGTCACCCCGTTCAACGCACCTAAGGGTATTGCAAGTATGTGGCTTCTTTGAAATCTATCCGGAACTTTTCCTTCTATCTTAACGTCTACCTCATACAGATATAGCTCATCCGGCAGTACAAGGATTATAGAATTATGAACAAGAATTATTTAATGGTTATTATCATTCTTGTATTTGTGACACTGGTTGCCTGTGGTCAGATCGGCCAATCTCCGGCTGAAACAAACAATCAAGCCACACAATCCAATGATAGTACCGAAACGCTACAAGAGTATACGGAACGAGTTGTTGGTCTGATCCCTATCGACCGATTTCCTGACTTGGTAGTGATTGACGTTCCGCTCGAAGTGCAAGTGAACAAACCATTCACAGTCTCAGTCACCACCTACGGAAGTTCGAGCTGTACCACAGTTGATGGGGCAGATGTAAAAATTACAGATAATGTCGCAGAGATTACGCCTTATGATCGTCAACCCATCGGCAATGATGTAGAATGTACTGCGGACCTGGCCCTCCATCCCCGTGACATAATAGTCACTCTTTCCGTTCCGGGACGCGCTACCATTCGGGTGATTGGTCAAAACTTTGATGGTGAGCGTATTACGCAAGAACATATCATCACCGTTGTACCATAAATGGGATTTGACCCGTATCTGCTAGGTACCTAGTTTAAGTTCTGTTGGAAGTTGTACAAAAAAGAACGCCTTAAGGCGTTCTTTTTATATAAACAACTTTCTATGCCAGTTTAATTCTAATTTTGTGTATAACCTAATACCCCGTCTAGAGAGCCATATGAAATCCATCTCCCGACTCATGTGTTTTTGGTTGATCTGCCCTATCCTAGACATATAACAAATCAACTAGTGAAAAGGAGAATTATCATGACAACAAAATCCCAACGGATCAATTTTGAATATCGTTCCAACCAAGAAATCAACGGTTTGCCCTTAATTCATATTAATTTGGGCACCCATCCCGAAACGGGTCGGCCGCTGGCTGCAAAAGGTGTGGTTGCCATCGGAAATATTGCCTTTGGTGTCGTTTCAATTGGAGCTGCAGCCTTTGGAGTAGTCACAGTGGCCGCATTTGGTTTGGGTATCGTTTCCCTGGCAAGCCTGGCAATCGGCATCGTTGCGCTCGGTGCTCTCGCTTTGGGATACGAACATGCCATCGGTGTTGCCGTATTTTCACCCAAGGTTGCCAACGGCATAATCTCTTTGGATCTTCAATTCACAGTTTGGTCGTTAATATTCGCAGCTTCCATTGCCCTCGTCATTTGGGGATTGGGCAAGGTCAAGGCTGCTCGACTTCAAAACTGATTTGATCAAAGATATAAACAATCAATAGTGAACTTCTCTACCGTACAAATACAGATACGCCCCGATGTATTTTGCAGGCCAGATGTACGGTAGAGAAAACAAATAAGGAATAATGATCATGACAACATTAGACAAATCCACCCAACCGCAGATTTCAGGTCTTGCAAACATTTGGCAGCGCATCCCTGTCCTTATCCGCGCCATAGTCTCGGGGATTTTCGTCACTTTTGTTGGCGTAGGGGTCTGGCTTTTGTGTCTAGCTGTGATACCAGCGCCCTGGTCTGTCATCGCGATGGGCGGCGTCCTTTGGTTCTACTGGAAGTACTTCAGTGGAAGCTGGTGGCCAAGATTCACGGCAGAGGCAAGAAGCAAAAATTTTCGTGCGATAAAGTTATCTGCGGATGTCTGGAAATGGGGTCTAGCGGGCGCGTTCCTCTATGTGGCTGTATCCCAATCGACCGTTGTCTTGACCTTGCGTCTATTTGAGTTTCCTGCCGAAGCTTCCGCTGATTACGGTCTCGATGCTCTACCAGTCTGGGAGGCTTGGATAATCATCATCATGGCCTCGTTAGTGGCAGGTATT
>DATHRQ010000549.1:0-3829 GCA_035465095.1 Anaerolineales bacterium
AAATAACGAGTTTGCTTTTCGACTTTTTCACCGATTTATCGTTGTGACACAATCCGTACAATGCTTCTCAAGCCTTTCCAATTTTGACGCTTGCGCACCAAGGCGAGGTACTCTTCATTTTCAGTAACCCAACATTCTCGAATTTCAAGCCGTCCATGTCCTTTATTGACCGTTTGGGCATAGTTGTGTCTAGCCTTTTCAATGCCATGTGCTGCATCGATTTCAAACAAGTATTGGATGTTTTCAAATATCAGCTTTTCAATCGCTTGCACCCACTCAATGAAACGTTTTTGAAACTCTTCCGGTTCTTGTTTTTGCCAAACAATTCAACATCACTCCAGCCATCTGCTCCACAGATCACCGCGAATATGGCAGCAACCAAAATTTCGAGAAAAATATGTGCTTTGGCGTTCCCCGTTCGTGGGTCTGGCAACTCTTCAAAGTGTTTGAGAATACTTCCTACTGGCTGTGTCTTCATCGCTTTGAGCCTCCCGTTTGCTCTCTGCGATTCTCTCATATTTCAAATGCGATTACCCTACGCTTAATAGGGGACCCCATCAAAAATTCATGATTGATGGTGGATAAGGTAATGCCTATTGAAGATCTTATTCAAGTAAATACCGACCCTTCTGGACGCAAGTTACCCATCTGCAATCTTTATGCTGAATCGCGGGTTCGATCAATGGATGCGGTTTAACCAACCCGCGGAGGGTAACTATTAAACGTACTTTATTTTGGGCAAAAACCGGCATAAAGCAACAAAAAAACCGACCATTTTGATCGGTTCTTTCGCGTTGATTTTGGCGGTCCCGACGGGATTCGAACCCGCGATCTCGGCCTTGACAGGGCCGCATGTTAGGCCACTACACCACGGGACCTATAATTACATAAACGTGGAACACCAACAAGCGGGCGAGAGTTTACCATGTGGATATGGTTGTGTCAATGCAATCAGCCTTGTGTGCGAGGTATCATCGCTGGTCTCCTCACCGTACTTCTTACTATAAGGGCATGGCTAACACTTCTGTTAGCGGTTATTGGCTGTTTGGATGCATCTGCTTGACACTTTCTGTTCACTACGCTAATATTACCCGCACATCTTGTTAAGGTATACTGGCTGTATACAGTTGTAGAATTCTTCTGTGCAGGAGGGCTGTCTTGTCCAAGTCACGAACGCAACAAATGGTTGATCGTCTGCGGGAGTTGCAGGCATCTTCCACAGATATTGAGGCATCCGCTGTCGTCAGCGTGGATGGCTTAAGCATTGCCTCCGCGCTACCTCAGGGCGTTGAGGAAGACCGTGTGTCAGCAATGTCTGCGGCGATGCTGTCTCTTGGCGAAAGGATCGCCACAGAATTGGGTCGAGGCTCGCTTGAACAGGTGTATATAAAAGGGGAAAAAGGATATGTTGTCCTGATGTCGGTGGGAGAAGAGGCGGTTCTGACCGCTCTTGCCCGTGAACAAGCAAAATTAGGCTTGATCTTCCTGGATATGAGACGCGCGGCTGAAGATCTTGGAAAATTAATTTAACTGGAGTCACGTATGAGCCCTGTTCAAAACGCCGGTTTGTATTACCCCAACAAGTTTGGACTGATTATCATCAAGTCCCTGGAAGAGGTGATGGGTAAAAACGGACTCAATGCCATCTTAAATCTTGCTAGCTTGGATCACTATATCGAAAATTATCCGCCTGACAATCTCGACAAAGGATTCGATTTTGCGGAACTTTCTGCCATAGGTGTTGCCCTGGAGGATATGTACGGACCTCGCGGCGGCCGCGGTCTGGCTCTGCGGGCTGGACGTGCCACCTTCTCTGACGCCTTGAAGAACTTCGGTGCCCTCGCAGGTGCGGCTGATCTTGCTTTCGTCGTGTTACCACTTCAATCCAAACTTCGGATCGGTCTGCCGGCCTTTGCGAAGATTTTCTCACAATTGAGCGATCAACAAAGCAGTGTGGAAGAGAAAGACTCTGAATTCATATGGACCATCCATAAGTGTCCCGTGTGTTGGGGTCGCACAAATGCAGATAAACCGGTTTGTTATATAGCGACAGGCCTGCTCCAGGAATCGCTGAAGTGGGTGTCCGGCGGCAACGAATTTCGGGTTAACGAATCGAAATGTGTTGCCATGGGGGATGCGGTCTGTGAATTTGTTATTCAAAAAGAACCCATTTCGTAGTCGGGGACAACGTGGCAGACGCCAAGCATAAGATCCTGATCGTGGAAGATGACCCTGATGTATCGGAAATGCTGAATGCATACTTCCGTGTTCAGGGATACGATGTATTTACCGTGAATTGGGGAGAGGATGGTGTCCGCGCAGGCCAGACAATTTCACCCGATTTGATCATCCTCGATATTCGCCTGCCCGACATTGACGGATACGAGGTTGCCAAGCGTCTACGCGAGGACCGTCGCACCCAGGAGATCCCAATTGTTTTTCTGACCGAAAAACGTGAACGTGTGGACCGCCTGCAGGGATTTGAAGTTGGTGCGGATGATTACATTACCAAACCGTTCGATGTGCAGGAATTGCGCCTGCGCGTTCGTAACGCACTCCAGCGGGTAAGCCAGGGCTCGTTGACAAACCCGGTCAGTGGACTGCCGGAAGGACCTTTGGTTGAAGAGCGTCTTTCCGATATTATTCACAAGAGTGGGGGAGCATTGCTGCATATTTCGATCAGCCATCTTGATGCATTCCGGGAGGCTTACGGATTTGTCGCCTCCGACGATGTGCTGCGGGCGATCAGTTTGATGATCCACAATACCATGAAGGAAGCCGGTGCGGACGATGATTTTCTTGGGCATATCAGCCCCACCGATTTTGTTGTTGTTACGACACCTGAAAATTTATCTTCCTTTTACGAACTGATCAGTTCACGGTTGGAACAATCGTTGGATTATTTCTATCCGATCAAGGACAGGGAGCAGGTCTCCAAGCGCTCGGACCGGCTTTCTATAAAAGTGGCTGAGGTGCCGACTGTGTTTGGGCGCTTTTCCAGTGTCGATCAACTAAAGAAAGATGTGTTGAGCAAGCAACTGTGAAGTTCGTTGTTGTTTTGCCGACATATAACGAAGCGGAGAACCTGCCACGATTGGTCTCCGCTTTATTTTCGCTCCCCCTGGATCTATCCGTCCTTGTTGTTGACGATAACAGCCCGGATGGAACAGGGTCGGTTGCCGAGGAGCTTTCAAAGGAGAACCCGGGGCGGATGCATGTTTTACATCGCGAAGGGAAATTGGGTTTGCGGTCGGCTTATCTCGAAGGGTTTGCAAAGGCTTTTGAAACAGGAGCAGATGCCGTCGTCCAGATGGATGCGGATTTTTCCCATGATCCCGTTGTTTTGAACGAAATGGCAAAACGGATCGAATCCTGCGATGTGGTCATCGGTTCCAGATATGTCCAGGGCGGTTCACTGGCTGAGCGCTGGCCTTTGTGGCGAAAAGCGTTATCCGCTTTTGGGAATGCTTACGCGAGGATGATCCTGCGGTTCCCGCTTCAGGACGTGACGACCGGCTTTCGCATGTGGAAGCGTGAGGCACTCAATGGCATTCCATTGGATCGCATTCGTTCCAACGGGTATGTGTTTTTGGTGGAAATGGCCTATTTGGCCTATTTGATGGAATACGATATTGTCGAGGTGCCGATCCATTTTTCTGACCGGCGCTGGGGGAAGTCAAAAATGTCGCTTAAGATCCAACTGGAAGCGGCACTGCGGGTGTGGGAGGTGCGCTGGCATTATCGCGATCTGCGGAAAAAGAGTCATCCGCATGAGATCAAAAGTGATGGAGAGTGAAACTGTCTTTCAACCGGAAGACGGTTTTTTTAT
>DATHRQ010000550.1:0-2270 GCA_035465095.1 Anaerolineales bacterium
CTATTTTAGGGACCGGAGCGGGTCAATGGGGCCAAGAGATCATGATCACGCCCGAGAACCTGATCCGTGCCAGCAATGCCCAGGTGGTCAATTTGACGATTCGGGATCGGCCCGTGACCAAAGAATAACCATGGACAAAAAAACTTGCCAGGCTTACTTATACCCGTTTCATATTCGGCATCCCCGTTTTGGGACTGGTCTTTTTCCTCCCAGCAGGGACGCTCAATTATTGGGAAGCATGGGTCTATATGTTTCTGTTGTTTACATCCATGTTCTTCCTGACACGATACCTGATGAAAAATGACCCCGCCCTTCTGGAACGGCGCATGCGAACAAGGGAAAAAGCAGCTGAACAAAGCCTGATTATCAAATTATCTGTTGTGTATTTTATTGTTATATATCTGCTTCCAGGTTTCGATATACGATATGGATGGTCAAACACGCCCCTTTGGATGATCATAGCAGCGCAAGTGCTCGCCCTGCTTGGATATTTATTGGTCGCGCGGGTTTTCAAGGAAAACAGCTATGCCTCCCGTATCGTCGAAGTGGAAGATGAGCAGAAAGTCATCGATAAAGGCCCCTACGCCGTCGTCCGTCACCCGATGTATTCCGGGGTGACCCTGCTGTATATTATGACCCCGCTGGCGCTCGGCTCCTATTGGAGCATGATTCCTGCACTTCTGATCATTCCGCTGCTGGTTGCGCGCATCTTAAGTGAGGAGAAAATCCTGGCCAGGGACTTGGATGGATATTCGGACTATCAAGAAAAGGTGAAGTGTCGGCTTATTCCTTTTGTTTGGTAAAAGTGGCGATATTTTAATCCCCTGGTTGACATAAAGCAAATACTCCTGAAAGTCTGTCTAAGATTTTCCCTTGTGGGTTTAGCAATATAAAAATAGACCGCCTCTCTTTTCAGAAGAAGCGGTCTATTACGTTACTAATCACGGGCTGCAATTGGGCCCAGATACGACTCCAGCAACTCGTCCATCTTTTCAAGCGATTCGCACACGAAAAGCATCGGGTTGAAGGCATAGACCGTTTTCGGTATGCGCGCTATCGTTTCGATATCGAACGGTGCGATTATCACCTCACCGCCGAACATGCCGTCCTGCTTGATACCCAGGTTCTTGTACAGTGAAAGGACGACGTTCCAGCCCTCATCTGCGGAGGACATCTCTCCCTTTTGGTGAAGCGAGTTCACCCCATCGATGATGCGATGCAGGTTCTTCTTGTTGGCAAGGAAATGCTGATGCAATTGCTCATATACATCCTGAGTGTAGTCGATCACATTGTCGCGCCCCAGGCGGTAGAACTCCATGATGGTGCGGGTCAATTCCTTGCGCCCCGAAATGATGCCCGCCCCAAAGACCTTGAAGCGATTCTCCTGCACGACCAAGCCAAACTCGGTGCTGTACCAAGCCAGGCGTTTGATCACTTCCCTCTCCTCCTGGGTTGCCTTCAAATACGCCGGCGCAAATTTATCCTCGATGTCAGCATAAAATTTTTGCGTCAGGAACGGCAGGTGGCCAAAAATGTCGTGGAACATGTCCGGCTCGGGCGTAAATTCCATTTGATCGCGTGTACGCAGGTAATCAGTGATCAGGAACACCTGATTGGCAAATTTCTTGTACCAGTCGTCTGCGAGCGTATAGCGCACAACCGTGCGCTCAATATGCCAGCCGGTGCGTGGTGTGATGTGTTCATTTAAATGTGTCACCGTTGGAATACGCTGCGGATCGAGTTCCAACAACTCCAATCCGCGCATGTATTCACGACACAAATGCTCAAGCAAATATGGTTGGTGGATGCCTGCGAAAAGATCGGCCCAGATCGCATGCTGGTCGTCTGAAAAAACGAGCTCCTGATTTTCAGTTGTATATTCCCTGGTTGGGTCGATGTCTTCTGCCGCGATATCCCCCGTATACATGGTTGGTGTTTGATTCTTGTCCATTTATTCACCTTTCATCTTTCATCAACTGGCTGGGATACATGGTTCGAGAATTAATAACAGGCAATAAAAATATATCACCGCCAAACATGTGAGTCAAGCAATAAGACAGTTTCCATCCAAATATCGCAAATGCATTAAAATTCATTACATGGCTGAGCAACCCCTGCAAAACAAGACCGTGCTGATCACTGGCGCCGCCCGCCGTATTGGGCGTCTCTTCGCGCTTGCCTGTGCACACGCCGGGGCAAACGTGGTCATTCACCACGCTCATTCAGATGCCGAGGCTGAGACTCTGCATGCCGAGATCAGCGGATTGGAC
>DATHRQ010000551.1:0-6298 GCA_035465095.1 Anaerolineales bacterium
TCCGCGCAGCGTGTGGCAGGAGGGGTGATAGGTGAGTGTCCCATCCCAGTGCGCGCCGAGATCGGTCACGCCGAGTTTGTCCACCAGGTATTCGGTGAATTCATAAACGCGTGAAGCCAATGCCTGTGCGCGCGGCAGCCAGATGAGATCGTCTGCAAACAGTTCTGCATATCCATGTTTGATCATATGGGCACATGAACCTGATGGGATGACAATATCACCTGTCGTTTTCTCGAAGACCTTGATGGTGTGTTCCACCATCGGGCGTGCATCTGCCCATAAGCCCGCGTTAAAGTTCGGTTGTCCGCAGCAAGTTTGGTCGGGTGCGAATTCCACGTCCAGGTCCAGTCGGCGCAAAATGTCCACGATGGCCTGACCAGTTTGCGGGTAGAAGGAATCGACGAGACACGTCACAAAGAGTTGCACAATTGTCATGATTCAATTTTACCGCCTGTTGTAAAGTTGTAAAAATATCAAAACACGTGGGCGGCACTTTGTAGTCCAAATATTATTTTAGGGTATCATTGTGCGCCTATGAACAAATTTCTTACGCAAACACCTTCCTTTGACCTTCCCAAAAAGCTTGCCCGCCTGGGCGACCTGGCTCTAAATTTGTGGTGGACGTGGCAGCCTGAGGCGGAGCGCTTATACGCACGCCTGGACCGCGCCATGTGGGAGCGCCTCAACCACAATCCCATTCGGATGCTGCGCGAGATCAAGCGCGAACGTTTGGATGAAGTCCTGAAAGATAAGGATTACATGGACTCGTACAAACAAGTCTTTGCGGAATTCGATTCGTATATGGCGCAGCAGGACACATGGACGGATCGGACTAAGCCGAAGCTTGCTTCGAATCCCATCGCTTATTTCTCGATGGAGTTTGGTCTGCACGAAACCCTCCCGATCTACTCCGGCGGACTGGGTGTGCTGGCTGGCGACCATCTGAAAGAAGCCAGCGATCTCGGTTTGCCCTTTATGGCCGTCGGCTTCATGTACGCACAGGGATACTTCTCGCAGCGCATCAGTGAAGACGGCTGGCAGGAGGCGTTGAACAACCCCCTGACGTTTGAAAACCTGCCAGTGACTCTCGTTCAAAAAGATGGCCAGCCCGTTACCGTTGCGGTGGAACTGCCTGATCGAAATATATCCCTACAGGTCTGGGAGGTCCGTGTAGGACGCGTTCCCCTGTATCTTCTCGATTCGAATGTGGAAGGCAACTCAGATTATGACCGTTTACTGACCGCGCGTTTGTACTGGTCTGATCTTGATCGCCGCATTATTCAGGAAGTTTTGCTCGGCATCGGCGGCGTGCGCATGCTGCGTGCCCTGGGTTTGAATCCCAGCGTGTGGCATATGAACGAAGGTCATGCCGCTTTTCTGACGCTTGAACGCGCGCGTGAATTGGTTGTCAAAGGCGAAGCGTTTGAATCTGCCATCGAAAAAACACGCGACCAGAACGTCTTCACCACGCATACACCCGTCCCGGCGGGGAATGACGAATTTCCGCTCTGGCTGATGGACAAATACCTTGCCGCGATCTGGCCCCAGTTGGGACTAAATCGCGAACAGTTCTATGACCTTGCCCGACACGAGCAGCCGCACAGTGAAACGTTCAGCATGGGTGTTCTCGCTCTGCGCTCCTCGAAAGGCCGCAACGGAGTCTCTGAACTGCATGGTCATGTTGCGCGAGAAATGTGGAAGTTCCTGTGGAGCGATAAAAAGGTGGAAGATATTCCCATCACGCACGTGACGAACGGTGTCCACACCGCAAACTGGATGGCGCGCCGCTTGCGTGTATTGCTTGATCAGCATCTTGGTGAAGACTGGTTGGATCATCTGGATGAAACAGCACTATGGGACAAGCTGGATACTCTGCCCGACCAGGCCTTGTGGGATGTTCGCCAACACCTCAAGCGCAAGATGAATTTTTATTTGCGAGAACGCGTCCGTGACCGCTGGACGGTAGGCGGCTTTCATCCTGTGCAGGTTGTCTCAGCAGGTGTATTGCTGAATCCATATGTGCTGACGATCGGCTTCGCACGCCGCTTTGCGACCTATAAACGTGCCAGCCTCATTCTCACGGATGTAGAGCGCCTCTTGCGCGTGATCAACCGTCCCAACAGGCCTGTACAGATCGTCTTTGCAGGCAAGGCGCATCCTGCTGATGAGCCCGGCAAACAGCTCATTCAGAAGATCTATCGCACCGTCAAACGTGCTGAAACAGGCGGACGTCTGGTCTTCGTCGAAGATTACGACATGAACCTGGCGCGTTACCTCGTTCAAGGTGTGGATGTATGGCTCAATACCCCGCGTCGTCCACTGGAAGCCAGCGGCACCTCTGGCATGAAGGCTGGTCTGAACGGCGCGTTGAACTTTTCCATTCTCGACGGCTGGTGGCGCGAATCTTTCAATAGCAAGAACGGCTGGTCCATTGGCGAGGATAAACACACCGAAGTGACGGATGCACAGGATCAGGCCGACGCGCAGGACTTGTATGACACGCTCGAGAACGAGATCATCCCCATGTATTACGACCGCGATATCAACAACATCCCTGTCGAATGGGTGGGGCGCATGAAGGAATCTATTAAAACCGTCACACCGCAATTCTCCACGCGCCGCATGGTCAAGGAATATGTGGAGAAGTTGTATTTAAAGGCGTTGGAGTAGTATCGTGCTGCTTTGATGGAGATATAAATGAAAGAAATTAACGTTGCTGAACTTTCCGAAAAACTAAAATCTGAAGATGAGTTCATCTTGCTGGATGTCCGTGAACTGACAGAGTTGAACCATGCCAAAATCGAAGACTCCAGGCTTGAGGTCACGCCGATGAGCCGCTTGTCGCAGGAAGGGACGAACGCGTTGTCTGAATCCGCGCAATCGCAGGATGCCACACTGTATGTGATGTGTCATCACGGGACTCGCAGCATGCAGGTCACGGCCTGGCTCGATCAACAGGGATGGAAGAATGCCACCAACGTGCGCGGCGGCATTGACGCCTATGCGCGCGAGGTGGATCCATCGGTTGGGTTGTATTAATAGGTCTCAAGTTTAAGGTTTCAGGTTGAATGAAAAAAAGAAGGTTGAGGGAAATCCTCAACCTTCAAACTTTAAACCTGCATTCTTCAACCAATTTCTTATTTCCCGAACACAAATTTCCCGTTCTTATAAAACGCCTCGCCATCCACTGTAATCTCTGAGTCGGTACGCATATCGCAGATCATGTCCCAGTGAATGGCAGATTTGTTGTGCGATCCCGTCTCTGGGTAGCCTGCGCCGAGGGCCATGTGGAAGGTTCCGCCGATCTTTTCATCGAACAGGATGTTGCCGGTGAACCTGTCGATGTCGAAGTTCGTGCCGATGGCAAACTCACCGAGAAAACGCGAACCGTCGTCGGACTCGAGCATCTTAATCAAATAATCCTGATTCTTCTCGGCTTTGGCCTGTTCAACGCGTCCGCGATTGAACGTCAACTCTGCGCCCTCGACGGCCACGCCGCCGTAAATGGCAGGATAGGTGAATTTCACCCAGCCATTGACCGAGTCTTCGACAGGCCCTGTAAAAATCTCGCCGTCAGGCATGTTGTGCCTGCCCGTTGAATTTATGAACTTGCGTCCTTTGATCGAGAGCGAAAGGTCAACATTCGGACCGCTTAGTGTTACCAGGTCTTTGCCTGCCAGAAAATCGATCGCTTTCTGCTGGCCTGCGGCAGTGCTGTTCCAATGGGCGATCGGGTCGTCCTCATTCGCATGGACGGCGTTAAAAACAAAATCTTCATACTCTTCCAGGCTCATGCCGGCATCCTGGGCATAGCCGTCGGTGGGGTAGAGGGTGGTGACCCATTTGAGTTTGCCCTCCGCGCCTCTCCGCATTTGTGCTTCGGTGATCGGGCTGATGCCCCTTCCGCGCCGCTGTGATTTTGCCGGGTCGATGCTGGACGTTGCGCGCGTATTCGTCGCCGAATGGATGCGGATGCGGCTCTCGAACTGATCATAGGCGATCTTGTGAAAAGTTGGCACAAAATCGAGCTGCTTATCCTTTGCATAGGTCAAATACAGGTCGTCCTGCACAAAAGGCACCATGCCGGGGAACCCGATCAACGGGTGAGGCTGTCCCCCTTTTTCCAGGATCTGAACATACAACTCGCTGATGAGCGGCTCGGCGGCGGTCGTCGCCTCGATCAAGACGCGGTCGCCCGGCTCAACCCTGGTCGAATGCTCCACTAATACTTTTGCAAATTTCTGAACTCGTGAATCGGACACGAAATTTCTCCTCATTTGAATTTGAACGCCAGAATTATAACTTGCTTTTCGGCTACAATTGATGCAGGAGAATTGCCGATTATGGACTCTCGTTTCATTCTGGATCCGAATCTTGCCTCTGCCTCGACACCGCCAGCCGACTGGTATACAGATCCCGCCATGCTGGCCCTCGAGCGCGAAAAGGTTTTCCGCCGCACCTGGCAATATGCCGCCTCGCTCGACCTGCTGCAATTCCCCGGGAACTACGCCGCCGGGGAGGTCAACAAGACGCCTGTCGTCCTCGTCCGCGGGCAGGACGAGGAGATCCGCGCTTTTTATAACGTTTGCCGTCATCGTGCAGGGGTCGTCGCACATGGGTGCGGCAATCGCAAATCACTGCAATGCCAGTATCACGGCTGGTTGTACGGGCTCGACGGCAAATTAATAAACGCGCCCGAATTTGACGGTGTCGAAAACTTCTACAAGGAAGATTTCGGACTCATCCCCGTCCGCGTGGAAACCTGGGGACCCTTCGCCTTCGTCAACATGGATTCGTCCGCACCGCCGCTTGTGGACGTGCTGGGAAAGATCCCCGAGGAGACAAGGCATCTCGATTTCAGTTCCCTGCGCAAGTTCGAAAGATGCGAGTACGTCGTCCACGCCAATTGGAAAGTGTATATCGATAATTATCTCGAGGGTTACCACATCCCGATAGCGCATCCCGGCCTTTTCAAGGAAGTGGACTACGATAAATACCGCGTGGATACCTTTCGGTATTACTCGTCACAATACGCACCGATTCGACCCGTCCGCAGCGAAGACCCAGCCGGGCGCGTTTTCACGGAACTCAAGGGTGATGAACAGGCGTTTTATTATTGGATATTCCCGAATTTTATGGTGAATGCCTACCCGGGCAACGTGCAGATCAATATCGTCCAGCCGCTCAGCCATGATAAGACCAAGGTGATCTTTGAATGGTACTTTGCCGACCCCGGCACGCCTGAAGCCTGGAACAACTTGCAGGACGGGATCGCGTTCAGCGACAATGTCCAAAAAGAGGATATGGTGCTCTGTGAAGACGTCCAGCGCAACCTCGAATCTGGCGTTTATCGTCAGGGACGTTACTCTGTCAAACGCGAGAATGGTGTCCATCATTTTCACAGCCTGATGCAGGAATTCCTGAACAAGTAATTTTCTGCGCTGAGCGGACACTGAGTGAGCGACAGCGAAACGAAGTGAAAGTCGAAGCGCATGTATCAAAGGTATACTTCTTTCGAATGAAACAGCTATTGCAAAACATCAAATCAGGCAAATCCACTATCGAAGACGTCCCTACGCCGACACCCCGCGAGGGACAGGCGCTTGTCAAAGTGGAGGTGAGCCTCGTCTCTGCCGGAACCGAGCGCATGGTGGTCGAGTTTGCCGAAAAGAGTTTGGCTGGCAAGGCGCGTTCGCGACCCGATCTGGTCAAACAGGTCATCGAGAAGGCGCGCCGTGAAGGCTTGCTCAACACCGCGCAGGCTGCCTTCAATCGCCTCGACCAGCCGATGGCGCTCGGGTATTCCTCCGCTGGAACGATCGTACAACTTGGCAAGGGTATGCAAGGTTTCAAAGTCGGTCAACGTGTGGCCTGTTCAGGCGGCGGTTTTGCCGTCCATGCTGAATATAATGTTGTGCCGCGCAACCTGCTTACGCCGCTCCCCAAAAATGTGGATTTCGAGTCCGCTGCCTTCACCACCCTGGGCGCGATTGCCTTGCATGGATACCGTCTGGCAGAGTCGCAGATCGGTGAAAATGTCGCAGTCATTGGGATGGGGCTTGTGGGACTGCTGACTGTACAGATCGCATCCGCGGCTGGGTGCAATGTTCTCGGCATTGACATCGACCCCGCCCGCCTTAAACTCGCCTCATCTCTAGGACTTCAGGCTGTCTCCCGCGAACAAGCCGTGGACTCAGCCTCAGCCTTTACCTCCAACAACGGTTTCGACGTGATCCTCATCTGCGCCGACACTTCTTCCAATGATCCTGTCGAACTGGCAGGTACGATTGCCCGAGAC
>DATHRQ010000552.1:0-4383 GCA_035465095.1 Anaerolineales bacterium
GGCACAAGCGCAAAGACACAGGGCGAGAGAAACGAGGCCAGCCCCGCCAAAAACGAAAGACCTGTTGAAACTTGAGAAATGTCCATAATTTTCCTGTTAGAAATTGATCTCTGATGTGACCACGACCGTGCCGTGATCGGGAAGCGAAACACGCATTTCACTTTGCGTCAGGGAAACGTACGGCGTTGTCCATCGAAATATCCATTTGGCATCTTCCGGCGTGACGTTGATGCAGCCGTGTGAGCGTTTCTCGCCAAATGCATTGTGCCAGAATGCGCCGTGGATGGCAATGCCTTCGCCGCTGATCATGGTGGACCAGGGCACGGCCGGGGTGGAATAGCCGGCCTGAAATGTGCCGGCAGTCATATTCAAGGATACGGTCTTCCAGTGTGTAAGCAGGTTGCCGACCGGCGTAGCGAGTTCGTTATTCGTCTCCCCCGTTGTGGGATCGAATTGGTTTTTCAGGCCGCTGGATATGCGGCAGAAGAAAACCTCTGTGCCGCCTTCATAGCAGGACAGGGTCTGGGCATCGAGGTCAACATCGATGCGTTTATCGTCGGGGTCAACCTCAGGGCTGATGGGTGCCACATCCTCCTCTGTCAGCACCTTCAAGCCGGCGCCGTCGGCCCAGAAGAATTCGCCGTATGCGCCGTAACCGTAGCCGTGACCGGCATCTTCGTTCCAGCGATATTCGACAAAACCGTTGCTCGTGCGGATCTGGTCGATCCAAACCGTCTGCCCGTAATAAAGACGGGGCGGGAAGTTGTAAAGGATATGATCCTGCATCCAGGGTGATGCGACAACGCCCTCGTGGGCGAGGTCAATGTAGGGCACCGTCACCTCCGCCCAGAAGCCGGGCTGCCCGGCCGGTATTTCGGTAATGGGCGTGTTGGGCAGGTTGCGCGTGGGCTGAAGCACAGACGCATACACAAAACCCTGCGGCGTTTCGACATAGCGTTGGTTATTCAAACCGCCGATCACGTTCCCGATCACCTCGCGGTTCCATTCCAGGAGCGTATCGGCACCCAGCTTGCCGATGGAGGTGTTCAGGTTCGGGTCGTTGGTCGGCTGGCTGCGCAGGTCGATGGCCGGGTCAACAACGCGGCCGATGATCTCACTGCCGGGAAATTGAGGCAATCGCTTGGGGCTGGAGAAATAAGAAAGGTCAAAGGTCCTACGCGGATTAAACGCCAATGCGCCCAACCCCGCCAGGCCAACGCCTGAAAGTTTTAGAAAATCGCGTCTTGAAATATTCTTTCTCATGGTTTCCTTTATCAGACTAGAGGATAATCTTGAATCATACCTCCGTCAACCAGCGATTAAGTCAACTCTAATCTTGGAGATAGGCGCGCAGCGCCCGCATACAGTTCAGGCTGACCTTATGTCCCACATCGTCCTCGCAATAGGTGATCTCTGCCCCGGCGTTCCTGAGTATATCCATCGAAGACCGCGCACGTTCGACGGGCACAGTGTCGTCTTTTGTGCCGTGTGCGACGAAAATCTTCTTCCCGGCCAGCGGACGGCTGGCGATATATTCGTCCACACCCGAAGGAACAAAGCCCGAAAGAATGCCAATCTTTTGGACTCTTTGCGGATACAGAAAAGCCAGCACACTCGACATGGCCGCGCCCTGACTGAACCCCATCACATCGAATTCGGGCGCGTCTAACTCAACCGAGGCCTGGTACTCGTCCACGAGGCGGATCAGGGTTTCAGCCGCCGGCAGAAGCTGCTCGAAGGTGGGCCGGCCAACCGTGCCGGGTTCAAACGGACGCCATGAGTAGCCAAAGGGTTCAGCAGTGTGAGGCGCGCGCGGAGCGATCATCCAGTAGTTTTCGGGCAGATCCTTGGCGAAGACCCACATTACGTTTTCGTCGCCGGTCAAACCGTGAATGAGCAACAGCAGGCGGGACGGCGTCTCTAACGGCTCGCGGACGCGCAGCGTCCAGTCGTTGAATTCGATCAGGGAGGTATTAGTCGGGTCTGCCACGTTTGAGGATCCAATCCATCAGGTATAAGGCGGCGGCGATCAGGACGATGGGCACGAGCGCAGCCAGCAGGCAGGTCAGCCCCATACCGGCCGCGCCGGCTCCATAGAAGACGTAGATCAACCCCACGCCGACGACAAACAACAAAATAAACGCGCCTGCAGCCAGGCGCAGGTTGGTCTGTTTTGCGTATTCTCGCAGATCTTTCATGTCATGCTCCAAGTGCGCGGCGCAGGCGGTTCTGCCACGCAGACAACTTCTTCAATTCAGGCAAAACGGCCTCGACCGCCTCGTCACCCTTGCGCGCCACCTCGCGCACATCCACCTGGTCAAGTATATCAATATCAGTGACGGGCGGGCGGATGATAACATCGGGCTTATCCACCTGCAAACGAAATTCGGTGACAGCACGCGAGACCATATCGAGCGAGCGCAGGAAGACGTCCAGCGCCTGCGTATAGCGCAGTTTGCTGATGCGTTCGATCAGCGTGCGCGGAAGATATTCAGGCAGCGGGATGTTCCACGTCTGGGCGGGCAGGCCCATGGGAGAGGTCAGCACGACGGCAACCACCGGCGTCCTGGGCGATGCCAGCGAGCGCACCGCCGCAACCGGAACAGGGTCGAGCGTCCCGCCGTCCACCAGTTCAAGATCGCCGATGCGCCTGGCAGGGAAGATGCCGGGGATGGCGATGGTCGCAAGGATCGCGTCCACCAGCGGGCCTTCAGACAAGAGAATCTCCCGTCCTGAGTTCAGGTCTGCAGCGGTCAGGACGCAGGGAATCTTCAAGTCGTCGAATGTCCGCTCGCCGATGGTTTCCTTCAACCACCTGGTTGCCCCGCCCAATCCCAGCAGCGACGGTCCATCTGATCCGCCCTGCCCGTAGAGTTCACTTTGGTCGATGTCGGCGAACATGTCTTCGATCTCATCGGGAGAATTTCCCAGGGCGAAAAAGACCGCTACAACGCCGCCGAAGCTGGTCCCGGCGACGGCTTCGATCTTAAACCCTTCCTTTTGAAGACGACGGATGACTCCGATGTGCGAATTGCCTTTTGCGCCGCCGCCGCCGAGTGCGAGTGTGATGTTCATTGTGGGTTTCAGGTTCCAGGTGTCAGGTTATCCATCGTCAAGGGGGCTCCTTACAGCCAAGCCGCCGCGCTGGAGGACGTGGGTGTAGATCATGGTGGTTTTTACGTTCTTGTGTCCCAGTAGTTCCTGAACCGTGCGGATGTCGTAGCCGTTCTGGAGGAGGTGGGTGGCAAAGGAGTGACGGAAGGTGTGCGGTGTGACGTGTTTGTTTACTTTTGTCCGTTTTGCGGCTTGTTTGACGGCTTTTTGGAGGTTGGATTCGTGGATGTGATGCCTGCGAGTTTCGCCGCTGACGGGGTCCTGCGAGAGGTCGGGCGCGGGGAAAACGTATTGCCATGCAAATTCACGTTCGGCGTTGGTGTATTTTTGTGCGAGGGCGTTGGGCAGGTAGACCGAGCCAAAGCCTTCGTGCAAGTCCTTTTCGTGAAGCGCTTTGACAGCTTTGAGGTGGATGCGAAGCGGTTCCAGCAGGACATCTGGAAAGGTGGTGATGCGGTCGTCATCGCCCTTACCTTCACGGACGATGATCTGTCGGTTGGCAAAGTCGAGGTCCTTTACGCGCAGTCGGACACATTCCATGAGGCGGAGTCCTGAGCCGTACATGAGCTGCCCCATGATCTGGTAGATGCCGTCCATTTTATTCAGGATGGCTTTCGCTTCTTCCCTGGATAGGACGGTGGGTACACGTTTGGGTTTGTTGGGTCGCACGAAGTTGAGCGCGGTTTCATCGAGGCTGATGCTGAGGACGCTTCTGTAGAGGAACAGTATGGCGCTGAGCGCCTGGTTTCCCCAGCACCGACCGCTGGGGCGGTGTGGGTTGAGGCTGAGATGTTTCTTTCGACGGCAAGGTGTGTGATGAATGCGCCGATCTCTGCGGTACTCATTTCACGGGGGTGGCGCATGTTGTGAAAGCGGATGTATTGGCGGACCCAGTTAAGGTAGGTTTTTTCGGTGCGGTGTGAGTAGTGTTTGGCGCGCAGGGTCTCGCGGTATTGGTCGAGGAGTTTTTTAGGAGGCATTTGGTTTTGGAAACCTTTTTTTGGTAAAATGTTTTTGTAAATATAGGATATTATACAGACTCTTTCTGTATAAAACCACCATTTGGGGGTATTATACAGAAAGGCTCCGTATATAACATAGTTAGCTAGCGAATCTAAAGAAGGCTACAATTAAATGATATGATAGGTTCTAAAAGTCTAATAATATCAACCAATTGCTAAAACGGTCATTTTGATGAGTCATATATTTATTAGTTATTCCAGAGCTGATAAAGTAAAGGCAGAACTTCTGGCAAAGACATTAATTAGT
>DATHRQ010000553.1:0-2222 GCA_035465095.1 Anaerolineales bacterium
TTCTCGAAGAATATAACAAGGCAATGGAGCAAAAATGAATTTCGATCTTACCGAAGAACAAAAATTTTGGCAGAAAACCGTCCACGATTTTGTCGCCAAGGAAGTGGAACCCAAAGCCCACGAAGTGGATGTGACGGGCGAATTCAATTGGGCAGCCACGAAGAAGATGGGGCCGCTCGGAATGCTGGGGCTGAACATCCCTGAGGAATACGGCGGTTCGGGCGTGGACTCGGTCAGTGCGGCGATCGCCATCGAGGAGTTGGGTTGGGGCTGCGGCTCGACCGCGCTGGCCATCGCCGCCCATAACGGACTGGGCACAACACCCATCATATTGTTCGGCAGCGAGGAACTCAAAAAGAAATGGCTGCCGCTGGTAGCCAGCGGAGAGAATAAATTAGGCGCCTTGGCGCTGACAGAACCGGGCGCAGGCTCCGACTTGCAGGGAGGCGTAACGACGAAAGCCGTCAGGGATGGGAATGAATGGATCATCAACGGCACAAAGATGTGGTGCACGAACGCGTCCATTGCGGAGTACATCATCACGCTCGTCCGCACGGATCCGGAGGGCGGCTCGCGTTCGTTGAGCCAGATCCTGGTGCCGACGGACACCCCGGGGCTGACGATCGGGCCCGCCGAGAAGAAGATGGGTTTGCACGGCTCCCCCACCCATGCCGTGACCTATGAAGATGTGCGCGTGCCGCTGGACAATTTGATCGGCGAGGAAGGCAAAGGGCTGCATCAAACGCTCGCTACACTCGATGGCGGGCGCATCGGCATCGGCGCGATCTCGGTCGGGCTGGCGCAGGCTGCCTTTGAACATGCCGTCAATTATGCGAGAGAACGCAAAGCCTTCGGCAAACCGATCGCAGAACAGCAGGCCATCCAATGGATGCTGGCAGACGCCGCAACGGAGATCGAAGTGGCGCGCACCATGCTCTACAAGTCCGCCTGGGTCAAGGAGCAGGGACGCAACTACAACAAGGAAGCCGCCATCGCAAAGCTGTATGCGACCGAAATGGCGGAACGGGTCTGCCGCAACGCGATCCAGATCCACGGCGGGTATGGCTATTCAAGCGAATACCCCGTAGAACGCATCTACCGCGATGCACGCCTGATGACCATTGGCGAAGGGACAAGCGAGATCCAGCGCATCGTCATCGCACGGCATGTTTTGGCGGAGGAGTAAACAAAAGATCGAAGCGACAGTCATCTTTGAGAAGCACTCCCAAGCGAAGTGCAGGGAGAAAGATGACTGTCACTTTTAAGAATTTGCTCTCGGCGGCGTCCCCGCCGCCGAGGACGATGACGGGAGCATATAATTAATGACTACGGAAAACAAACAAGCACTGGGAGGAACATTCATAGCGATATTTATTGCCGCCGGGCTGGCATGGGCCGGCAGTCAGGGTGGATACAGTACTTCAGGTGTGCCGGTATTTGCACTATGCGTTGCGGTTGCCTTTGCCTTCCAGTGGATCGTATTCATCCCATCGTTCATTCAGCGTACCGAAAAATTCTACGACCTGACAGGCGGCCTGACCTATCTCACGGTCATTGCAACAGCTGTAAAGCTGAGTTCAATAGTCGATGCCCGCACAATGTTATTGGCTGGCATGATCGCTGTATGGGCCATTCGTTTGAGTTCCTTCCTATTTCTGCGAATCCGCGCGGCCGGGGAAGACCGCCGCTTCCGTGAGATCAAGCAGTCCTTCGTGAGATTCCTGCTGGCCTGGACGCTGCAAGGGCTGTGGGTGTCGTTCTCACTGGCCGCCGCGCTGGCTGCGATCACGTCAGTAAAACGGGTCGATTTGGGCATCTTTGCGCTGGTCGGCTTTCTGGTATGGACGATTGGGTTTGCGATTGAAATCGTCGCGGACAGGCAAAAAAGCGCCTTCAACGCAAAGTCGGGAAACAAGGGCAAGTTCATCAGCAGCGGGCTGTGGGCCTGGTCGCGTCATCCGAACTATTTCGGCGAGATCGTTCTATGGATTGGCGTAACGATCATCGCGCTTCCTGTTTTACAGGGCTGGCAGTGGGTAACGCTTATTTCCCCCGTCTTCATCATCATTCTGTTGACAAGGATCAGCGGGATAAACCTGCTCGAAGCCCGCGCGGACGAAAAATGGGGCGGACAGGAAGACTACGAGGCCTATAAAGCACATACGCCGACATTGATACCATTACCTCCAAAGAAATGAAGCACGATAACAAAAGGGGCTGTC
>DATHRQ010000554.1:0-7031 GCA_035465095.1 Anaerolineales bacterium
AAAAGTGACTGTCATCTCAAGCAAGACAGTCACTTTTACGTTCAAAGAAATTTATTCTTTTTGATCTTCTGACCACACTGCAAATTCATTGCCATTCGGGTCGGCAAAGTGGAAGCGACGACCGCCTGGGAAGGAAAATATTGGCTTAATGATCGACCCGCCAGCTTTTTCTACTTTTGACTGGGTGGCTTCAAGTTCGCTGCTGTATAAAACGATCAAAACGCTTCCCGTGCTTGTGGACGCTGTCAGGTCTGATTTGAAGAATCCGCCGTCCACGCCTTCGTTGCTGAAATTGCAGTAGTCGGAGCCGTAATCAACGAACGTCCAGCCGAAGACATCGCCGAAAAATTTCTTGGTCGCAGTCAGGTCTTTGGCGGGTATTTCAATGTAATTGATGTGGTGATGTGTTGGCATAATATTACTCCTTATATGATAGTGAACCAGGGAATTCAGATACCCCGCATTCCCAAACGGGTTTACCCTGCATCAACCAAAATTCACAATTAACTTTCCGTTTTCATCATAAGAAGATCGCGCACTGAAAGGTTCGTCGCCGCGTTTCATCTCGTGTATTTTCCCTAATAATATCGACAAGTCTTCCACAACGGGCAGTTCGCTGATCTGAGGAAAATCGATCCATTCTGCTTTACCCTCTTTTGACGAAATCAGTTCTCCTCCCGTCCATTCCCCGCTGAAAATATACAGCGCTATTCCAATTTCTCCCGCATCAACGATCAACGTGCCGCACAGCCACAGGTCCGCGGTGAGACCGGTTTCTTCGTACAATTCCCGTTTGGCGGAAGTTAAAACATCCTCGCCGCGCTCCACATGACCGCCGATCCCGTTATATTTGCCCGCCCACAGCCGTTTGTTCGGCGCGCCTTTCAACAATAAATACGAATCCCCGCGCCGCAGGAAAATCGCGGTACGGGGAATGAGGGTATATCTATCTGTTGTAACGCCCTGATCGGATTGAGGCATATGTAACCCGTAGGGACGAAGCATGCTTCGTCCCTACGATATCAATTACGCCACCGTTACGCTTTCATCCAGGTACCCATCCTGAATGGTGTTAAGGAGTTTCACGCCTTCCTCCATCGGGCGTTGGAAGGCCTTACGGCCAGAGATAAGTCCCGAGCCGCCTGCGCGCTTATTGATCACAGCTGTGGCTGCTGCATCGCTGAAATCGTTGTCACCGGAAGCCCCGCCGCTGTTGATCAGTCCGACGCGTCCCATGTAACAGTTCGCAACCTGGTAGCGGCAGAGATCGATGGGATGGTCGCTGGTCAGTTCGTCGTAGATGCGTTTATCGAGTTTTCCGTAGGAGCTATCGCCGGTGTTCAAGGCGATATAGCCGCCGTTGTTTTCCGGCAGTTTCTGCTTGACGATATCCGCCTGAATGGTTACGCCGAGATGATTGGCCTGCCCGGTCAGGTCAGCTGCAGCGTGATAGTTCTTGTCTTTTTTAAAGACTGGATTTCGCAAATAGCACCACAGGATGGTCCCCAAGCCAAGCTCATGTGCCAATGAGAAAGCCTCCGCAATCTCGACGATCTCACGACGCGCATCATCGGATCCAAAGTAGATCGTCGCACCGACCGCCGCTGCACCCATATCGTAGGCCTGCTGCACCGTTCCGAATAGGATCTGTTCATAACTGTTGGGGTAGGTTAATAACTCGTTATGATTGATCTTCACAATGAAGGGGATCTTATGTGCGTACTTGCGGGACATGATCCCCAGCACACCAAAGGTCGAAGCGACAGCGTTGCACCCGCCCTCGATGGCAAGTTTGATGATATTTTCGGGATCGAAGTAATCAGGGTTCTTCGCAAAACTGGCACCGCCCGAATGTTCGATGCCCTGATCCACGGGCAGGATGGATACATAGCCAGTCCCTGACAGACGGCCGTGGTTGTACAACCACGTAAGATTGCCCAATGTGCGGTTGTTGCGGTCAGACTGCATGAGGACCCGGTCAACAAAATCAGGACCTGGCACATGGAGTCGTTCTTTTGGGATTTTGGGCGAATCGAAGCCCAGCAGGGAATCAGCCTTATCGCCCAATAATGATTGAATATCTGTTGTCATATTTATTCTCCTGACATAATTATTATTTTTTCATTAGGAAGTTTGTTTCTTGATTATAACCAGAAAGTACGACTATAATGGGTTCGGTGAGACGAATTTAAGTATACATCGTATGTATTTATATATAGGAGGCACACATGGATGATTTTTTCCAGAAAGTAACCGATATGCAGGATCCCTTCGAGAAATTGGGTACTTACATCCCCGGCTTCAAAGGGTATGTGGAACGACAGCATCGCCGTGATGCAGACAAGATCCTGCGCGATACGGTGGCACGACGATTTGAGGAACAGTGGAAACGCACCTCTCAAATGCAGGCGGATATGGCTAGCGACGGCATGATTTCCTATATCGATGATATGGAAAAGGCCGCCATTCAATTACGCACGTTCATCGATAAGATCAGCACCGCGCCGCGCGGTTATTCCGGCCTTTTTGATGCTGTCAAGATATACGAAGAGCAGTTGGAGGCGATCTATCAATTCGACGCGGCTTTCTTCGATCTTGCAGAGCAGGTGACGCGTGCCAACGACAACGTCGAAGCCAGCATGGGTGACGAAGCCGCGCTTCCCGCCGCGATCCGCAACCTTGTATCGCTGGCACGGCTGGCAGTGGAGACCTATAACAGACGCTCCGAAGTTGTAACGGGATCGAATTAATTTCACGTAGGGGCGGGGTTTTTCCGCCCAGAGCGAGGGAAACTCCGCCCCTACGTATATAAAACCATGTGGCAAAACTACATCAATGCGACCAGCATTAACGATGTGTTGAAGGTTCTTTCTGAGCAGGGGGAACGTGCCCGTATTGTTGCCGGCGGAACGGACCTGATCCTCGAACTCGAACGCGGCGTTCGCAAAGGCATCGACACCATAGTCGACGTCACCCGCATTCCCGATCTCGATCAGATCACCTTGGATGAAGAAAATTTCGTCCATCTCGGTCCGCTGGTTACGCATAACCAGTGCGTCGATTCACAGCTCATTCGCGGGCGTGCCTATCCGCTTGCGCGCGCGTCGTGGGAAGTGGGCGCGCCGCAGATCCGCAACCGCAGCACGGTCGCGGGCAACCTGATCACCGCCTCGCCCGCCAACGACACCATTACGCCTCTCATGGCCCTCGATGCATCGGTCACTTTGCAATCTGTAAATGGCAAGCGCACGATTAAACTACGGGATTTTTACACCGGCGTCCGCAAAACGGTGATGGAGCCGGATGAAATGCTGGTCGATATTTCCTTCCCTGCGATGACCTCCACACAGCATGGGGCATTTATTAAGCTGGCTCTACGTCGCGCGCAGGCTATTTCCATCATAGATGTTGCGATCATTCTTGACCTTGAGTCTGATTCCGTTAAATCAGCCTCGATCACACTGGGAGCGGTTGCACCAACCATCATCCATGCGAGTGAGGCGGAAGTCTATCTGGCCGGCAAACAACTGACGGGTGAAGTCATCGAAGAGGCCGCGCGCCTGACAATGGAGGCGTCCACACCGATCGACGATATTCGTGGGAGCGCGGCATATCGCCGTGAGATGGTGCGTGTGTGCACCATGCGCGGGCTGAGATCGATTCTCAATGGCGAGAATCAGGCAGGGATGCCGGAAGACGCGGTTTTGTTGTCAGGGGCAGCGGAGGAAGAAGGTGGAATCCAGAATGTGCACGAGTCCCCATCAGCAGCCATTAAGTCAACTGTCAATGGAAAAGAGTACACCTTCGACAGCGGACACGACAAGACACTGCTGCGACTGCTGCGTGAAGAAGGGGAACTGATCGGTACAAAAGAGGGCTGTGCGGAAGGCGAATGCGGCGCGTGTACGGTGTTTCTCGACGGAAAGGCTGTCATGTCGTGCCTGGTGCCTGCACCGCGGGCGCACGGTGCGAAGATCGTTACCGTTGAGGGGCTGGCGAAAAATGGAAAACTGCATCCCGTACAGGATGCGTTCATACAAGACGGCGCGGTACAGTGCGGATATTGTACGCCGGGCTTTATCATGTCTGCCGCCAAATTAATGGAAGAAAAAGAGAACCCAACCAGCAGCGAGATAGAGCAGGCCATCACCGGCAACCTCTGCCGCTGTACGGGTTATTATAAGATCGTGCAGGCCATTGCTGATGCAAGTAAAATTCAAGAGTGAGGTGACCCATGGGAAGATATAGTTCGCGTCAACGGGATAAAGAATCCAGGCAGAGGAATACGGTCAATCCTTATATGCGCGGAATTGGTTGTTTGCTGTTGGTTATCGTACCGATTTTCGCCTTTGCTGTAGGTGATTATCTTGCCAAGGAAGGTTTTGGCTGGCAAATTTTACCGGCGAGTTGGTACGTTGGAATGACCTTCCCAGCCTGGTTTACACAGATTGCAGGGTTGAACGCAATCGCCAGGTGGCTTGGCAGCATACCCAACCTGCCGGCAACCCTGGCCATTGGAACCATTGTGATAATTGTTGTCGGAGGCATTCTGTCGATTGTGTATGGGTACATCTATTCGCTTTTGTCTCCAGTCAAACATAATACGCTTGACGTACCGCCTCCACGAGTGAAAACGAAGAAATATAAAAGATAAACTGCAAAACCATGACATCCTCTAACATCATTGGCAGATCTGTTCCGCGTATCGACGCGCACGGCAAGGTGACCGGGGAATCACTCTACTCTGGCGACCTATCCATGCCGGGCATGCTTCACATGAAGATGCTGTTCGCCGGGCGTCCGCATGCGCGCATCAAAAGCGTCGAGACAACTGATGCTGAATCGGCATCCGGCGTTGTGGCGGTATATACCGCCAGGGATATCCCTGTCAATGAGTATGGATTGCAATGGCAGGACCAGCCGGTGTTGTGCGGCCCAGGTTCATCCAAGGAAGGTGCGGATGTCGTGCGGTTTGTCGGTGACCAGGTTGCAGTTGTCGTTGCAGAGACTGAAGCGCAGGCGGCCGCAGCGATCAAGTTGATCGAGGTTGACTATGAAGACCTGCCGGTTGTCACGGATCCAGTCAAAGCGATGAAGCCGGATGCGCCGCGTGTCCACGAGCATATCGGCGATTCGAATGTCTGTGTCCATTATAAGATCCGCAAGGGAAATACCGAGCAGGCTTTTGCCAAAGCGGATGTGATCGTTGAAGGTGAGTATCGCACACCTGTGCAGGAACATGCCTATCTCCAGCCTGAAGCCGGGCTGGCTTATATCGATGATGACGGACGGATTGTCATCGCTTGCGGCGGACAGTGGACGCATGAAGATCAACATCAGGTTGCACATGCCCTGGATATGCCAAATGACCAGATCCGCGTGATTTACCCGGCGGTGGGCGGCGCGTTCGGCGGACGGGAGGATATGTCGGTCCAGATCGTGCTGGCGCTGGCGGCGTGGAAGTTGAAACGCCCGGTTCGCATCATCTGGTCACGGCAGGAGTCGATGATCGGCCACGGCAAACGTCACGCCGCAGTGCTGCGCGCAAAGTGGGGTGCTACTAAGGACGGAAAAGTTACTGCCATCGAGAATGAGATCATCGGCGATGGCGGTGCGTACATGTATACGACCAACAAAGTGTTGGGTAATTCTGCCATAACCTCAACAGGGCCGTATTCCATTCCAAATGTCAAGACAGATGTTTACGGTGTGTACACCAATAATCTGCCCGGCGCAGCCTTCCGCGGATTCGGCGCGCCGCAGGCCTTGTTCATGGCTGAAATGCAGATGGACAAACTTGCGAAGAAACTCAGTATCGACCCTGTTGAGTTCCGTTTAAAAAATGCCTTAAAGGACGGCGACACAATGGGTGTCGGAACGCCTTCGCCAAGCCCGGTGACGGTAACGGAATGCATCGAGGCTGCTCGTGATAAATTCGATTGGTCAAATAAAATTGAGAATGCGAAAGACGTCAAATCTCATTTGAAACGCGGTAAGGGCTTCGCGGCCGGATTTAAAAACATTGGGTTCTCCTTCGGCTATCAGGAGAATTGCTGGGCGAAGATCGAACTGATCGGCAAGGCTGATATCGATGAAGTGATCCTGCATCATGCCGGTGCGGAGGTGGGCCAGGGTGTCCACACGGTGATGGTCCAAATGGCGGCTGAAGCGGTTGGCGTTCCATTTGAGAAGGTCAAATTGATTGCTTCGGATACCGTTGGAATGGGAAACTCCGGCTCGGCATCTGCCTCGCGTATGACCTTCATGTCGGGCAACGCCATCCGCGGCGCGGCGGATATCGCCCTCAAGAAATGGCAGACCGAGGAGCGCCCGTCAGTCGGCGAATTCAAGTATCTTGCCCCCATGACGACTCAATTCGATCCTGAAACCGGACACTCCACACCCAACTTTGCCTACGCTTTTGCCGCACAGGCCGTTGAGGTGGAAGTGGATACCGAAACCGGCCACCTGCGCGTGATCCGATTCGTGTCTGCCGATGATGTCGGTCAGGCGATCAACCCCGATCTGGTACAGGGACAGGTGGAGGGCGCAATTGTACAGGCGCAGGGCTATGCCGTTCTTGAAGATTACAAGACCAAGGATGGACAGGTGCTGACCGACCAACTCAGCACATACCTGATCCCTACCATTTGGGATATTCCTGAAAAAGTGGATACTGTTTTGATCGAAGTAAAGGATCCCAACGGCCCCTGGGGTGCGCGCGGGGTCGGCGAGCTGCCGTATCTGCCTGTCGCTCCGGCGATCGCTTCCGCGATCCACGATGCCATCGGGGTATGGATCGATGAACTTCCGCTTACGCCGGAGCGGGTACTCAGGGCGTTGAGGAAAATTTAAATCGTGCCGGTATGTCGTTCACATTTCGAGACGAAACCAAAATTTTGGATGATAAGGCTCGCCGGGTTGCGGACGGTTCATTTATTCAACTTCCAGATGGCGTAACACATTATCAATTGTCCAATGAGTCCCCTCTCCCATTGGGAGCCCCCTTCGGGGATGACAAGGGGTCAGGG
>DATHRQ010000555.1:0-8014 GCA_035465095.1 Anaerolineales bacterium
ATACCTCCGCCTGAAGCCGAGGAGACAGGTGTGGCCTCCCCAATGAATACGTCCACGAGCGGGCCGGCCGCCGACTCACCGACGGCTGAATCAACACCAACAGAATCGGGTTCACCTGCGCCTTCCTCTGCCACTGCGCACGGGACGGTGATGCCGGACGACCCGGACATCATCGCGGGCGAGATCCAATTCCCTACAGCAGATACAAATATCACGGGCTATCTCGCCCGCCCGTCCGACGAAGTTCCCGCACCGGTGATCCTCGTCTGCCATGAGAACCGCGGACTCACCTCCCACATTCAGGACGTCACGCGCAGATTTGCCAAGGCAGGTTACGTCAGCCTGGCTGTGGACCTGCTCTCACGTCAGGGCGGCAGTTCGGTGGTGGGAGAAGCGAACGTGCCCGGCGCATTGGGGAATATCGATCCGATGCAGTTCGTGGACGATTTTAGAAGCGGCTGGTCCTATCTTGGCGGACAACCGTTCGCAGATGCCGCCCGCGTGGGGATGACCGGTTTTTGCTTCGGCGGCGGCGTGACCTGGCAGGTGGCGGTCAACATGCCTGAACTGCTGGCCGCCATTCCCTACTACGGCCCGCACCCGTCCGTCTCTGACGTGCCGAACATCAACGCGGCTGTGTTTGCGGTTTATGGTGAATTGGATTCGCGCATCAACTCCGGTATCCCTGCCATCGAAGAGGCGATGATGGCGAATAATAAAATTTACGAGAAGATGATCTACCCCAACGCCGGCCATGCCTTCAACAACGATACCAGCTCACGTTACCACCCCGAATCTGCACAGGACGCCTGGATGAAGTCGCTGGCATGGTTCGAGGAGTACGTCCGCAACGCGTAGACAATTGCGACTTTTTTAAAATATGTGCGTATATAGAATTGAAAATTGGAGAAATAGGAGTATAGAAAATGACAGTTAATCAAAAAAGAGTTTTGCGCCGATCGAAAAGCAACCGCATCATCGCCGGTGTATGCGGCGGCCTGGCCGAGTTTTTTGGCATCAGTTCGTTCTGGTTCCGCCTGGCGCTCATCATAGCGTTCATTCCGGGCGGCGTGCCGGGTTTATTGATCTACTTCATTTTGTGGATCATGATTCCCAGCGAATAAAATCGGTTTGTGAAAGTAAAACAAAAAGGCCATGCGGAAAACGCGTGGCCTTTTTGCTGCCTATTGTGTGTGTTCCTGGCTATTCAGGCGTATATTCTTTTTGCATAATTTCAATATCTGCCGCTTTCAGGAAATTCATGGCATTCTCGTCCGTGCGGTAGGAGACACTGTAGACGATGCGTGAAATGCCTGCATTGATGAGCGCTTTTGTACAGTTGATACAGGGCAGGTGTGTCACGTAGCAGGTTGCATCCCTGGTTGAAACGCCGTGAAGCGCGGCCTGGATAATGGCATTCGTCTCCGCGTGGATCGTACGGACACAGTGACCATCGACCATTAAATGACCGGCTTCGTCGCAATGTTCCTGTCCGGAAGGTGAGCCGTTGAAACCGCTGGCGAGGATTCGTTTGTCACGCACAAGCACACAGCCGACGAAGGCACGGTCACAAGTGCTCCGTTCCGATACGGCATAGACGATTTTCATGAAGTAGGAATCCCAATCGGGGCGCATGGAGTTATTTTCAATCCAGAGATGGTTACGGAGACGGGGTCTCTGACGGCGTGCTGATAGCAGTTGCTGTAACCACTGGCAAGCCCAACAGCCGCGCCAATTCCAGAGTATATTGGTCGTGCTGGTCACGCGCGGTGGTAATGTTCTGTGCAAGCGTCGCCTCGTCTGCGCCGCCTAAAAACGCAACCAGGGTACCAATCACCGAGTTCATGTGGGTAATTTGATAATTTTTTAAATCAGTTAGACAGGAAGGAACAGATTCGTCTTCTGCTTCACGACGGATTCTTTGAAGGTTGGCAATCGGGGCGCTAAGTTCCTGCATGGGTAAATTCGAGGCAAGAATTGCGGCGTCATCGAATTCACGCATGTGATTGTGCACCTTTTGAACCTCCGCTTCAATGAGTTCGGGCGAGCAGGGGTCAGGTGTCGGGGATATGGTAGTAGTAGGTTCGACAGTGTCAGTCATGAATGGTTTGGTTGCTGTCGATACCGGGTCCGCTGGAGGCGGGCTGCTGCAACCTACTAAAACAGCAATTAGGCCAAACGATGAAAGGAAATGTCTGATACCAAGATTCATATTCTAAAGCCTTTACAGCAATTGAGGAACGGATCAATCCGTTCCTCAATTTGTAGCAGATAAGATTTGCGGCCCCAATCCTTGACAGTAGGAAGTACCGCTTGAGATCAGGGCTGCTCCAACCAACTAGGGGAGCAGAGCAACGACGTAAATCAAACCATTGTCAGAGTGAATGTAAATATATCTGCCCGTAAACGGTCCATCCGTGCTGGGATCGAAGGCAGCCGCACCCAGCGTATTCTCGGCAAGGAACGTAAGCAGGCTGATATTTTGAGTGGCTCCATCTGCCAGTCCGCTTGTTTCGGAATTGAAATAGCCGACAAACAGATTGGGATAGTTCACGCTGTTGGCGGGTGTGATCCCGGGCACAAAGGGTGAGGATCCGCTCACCGGCGGGGTACCGCCAGTTGCAGCGGTACACACAGGCGGGCTGACCGGGAAGATATCTCCGGCACCATTACCACTCATGTTGGCCGGGTTAACCAGGTTGAGAGCGGAATTGCCAAGGTTCAAGCCATATTGTCCATTGCCAGTGTATTCGCCGCCGTTCAGGTGCGTGCATGAACCCTCGATGCTGACGCCGTTTGCACCGTTATTTGTGGCGATCATGTCATCCAGGTATATGTCGCCGCCTGAAGCGACCATGGCTCCGTCGGTTTGATTGTGATTGAGTATCACATTGAAAAGCGAGGCATTGCCGTTACTGACGATTTCCAGTCCCGTGCCCAGAGCGGGTTGACCAGCATCGGTGCTGGTATCACTAAAGTTGCTGTTGGCAACATTAACCAGTCCTGCTGCACTCAACTGGCCGCCAAATAACATGTTATTTGTAGCCGTCGTATTGTTAATGAATATATCGGACAACGAATTGATCTTGAGGCCAATACCGTAAAGCGTGGTCACGCCATCGACGGTAATAACGCCGCGATTATTGTTGAAATTGCTGTTATTGACTGTAACCATTCCGGCAGCGTCGATCACAGCCCCGTACAAGCGGTTATCGTCGGCAGTTACGTTGCTCAGCGCTACATTGCCATCACTGTTGATAATCAGGCCGGTATCGTCGATAAAGCCCGGAACAGCGGTGGTATTGCCGCTGAAAACACTGTTCGAGATGGCGATATCCCCGCCTGATTCGAGCGCGGCACCCCACAGGAAATTATCGTTGGCTGTGATGTCATCGATGGATACAGTGGCATTTGTAATTACAAGCAATCCATAGCCGGAAAATACTGCATCACTGGAGTTTGTGAGCACTCTTGTATCGTAAATCGATACGCCGTCAAGTTCGGCATGTTTTGTGTGCGAGAAATCGCTGTTGGCAATGCTCACATCGCCGCCGGCGTTGATGTTGACCCCAGTGAAGCGGTTCCAATTGGCAATGACGCCAACCAGAGAGGTCGAACCACCGCTGACGATATCCAGACCAACCCGTTGGCTTCGTCCGGTGGGAGCGTTGCTGAAGCTGCTGTTGGCGATATTAACATTCTGCCCGGCACGGATGAGGGCCCCGTGATTACGGTTATGATCAAACTTCGAATCCTTGATGTTGACACTTTCCGTGGTGTGCAATTCCATCCCGGTTTTGGATGAATCAGTCACAACAAAGTTGGAAATGGTCAATGAGCCGCCCCATGGATTTTCGCTTGAACCAATGATGATGGAGTAGTCATTGAATGTGTTTGGGTTGGAGGCATTGATCGTGTTATCTGCAGGGTTCCAGCCACCGGTCAGTGTGAGGCTTGAATTATTGATATTGCTCAGATCATATGCCGACGAGTTGAAATCGATAACCTTTTTGGGATCGTTACCCAGATACGCGCCCTGCTGTACGTAAATGGTGCCGGCTCCCTGATAGGCAGCGTTGCCCGAAAGGAATGTCAATAACGCATCAAAACTGTTGAAGGATGGGGTACAGCCATTGGCGTCCGGGGTGGGGGGCTGGTTGCCCGGGCACCAGATCGGGTCGCTGGTAGCGATCGCATCGGCGGCCGCTTCTGTGGCCAGGGGTTCTGCTTCCCCGTCTTCATTGAGCACGATTACCGTTGTGTCATCCGGTACATCGCTCAAAAGGCTGGTGTCTTCCGATGTGGTTGCATCCTCTTCATTGGAGGATGCCTCATCGGTTTGCTCCTCTGACGAGGTTTCCTCCGTGGGTACGGGCGTAGCAACGGCTTCCGTTGATTCTTCAGCAGATTCATCCGTAACAACCACCGTCTCGGTGGGTTGCGGGGTTGCGGTTACCTCTGGTGTTTCTTCATCAGATTCATCTGTAACGACCACTGTCTCAGTTGGCTGCGGGGTTTCAGTTGGGGTTGGGGGGGAGTCACCATCTGCGTAGGCAATGATGGGACTTGCTACGCTGAAAAGCAAACTTAGAATGATCGCCAGGGAAAGGAAAGATGCGCGGAACAGTTTAACCATGGTATCTCCTCTTCTTTTATCATCAGGTTAAAAAGGTCTTCATTTATTGAAAAAACGAAGCACAGAATGCCTGACTGCCAGATCAAGCATTCTATCTTACTTGTAATCTTATTGTAACAAATTATAGATATCTCGTGTTAACTTTTACTAAATAGTAAAAGTTAACAATTTATGAGAAAATGTTACAGGTAGAGGATTTGGCGAGTCCTGGTCATTTTGTCAATTCAATCGTTGGGTTTGCCGGTGGGCTGTATTGATCTGCCGGGTTGTAATTAATTGTAGTATTGCTGTTACCGGCCAAGGCGATTGTGTAACCGATGATCTGTGTATTGAGGCCGGTTGAGCCGCTATTACCGTTTATCGTAATCGGCGATGATACGGCTATAATGGATCCGGTAAGTTGATTTCCAGAGTTACCATTAATTGTCATATTCGATGCATTGCCGTATGGTAAGTAGATCAAAAGACCCTGGTATGTTCCTGATGTGGGGGCTTTAAAGGTATTGGCGACATTACCATTCCAGGTAACACTTCCGGTCGTCATGTAGAATGTCACGCCCAGGCAGGTATTCGATCCGTTTCCATTGAAGAACATTCCTGTCCCACCATTGCTATATACAAGCATGTCAGTGCATTCTTTAAAGGTGCTGTTACCGTTTACCGAAAAGCTGCCGGAATTAATTCGGAAGTTTACACCGTGAGCAATTACGTTGGCGTTCCCGTTTATGGTTACGCCGCCGTTGAAGCAATAGTTGCCCGGCTCAAAGGTAACATTTCCGTTCGTGTTTATATTAATCGCATTGTGATTTCCAGGGGTAATTGTATTGTTGCTGACTGTGCCATTTCCAGTACATGTAATGTTTGGGGCAGGGACCTGAATGTTGGGGGGGTAGGGGACTTGAGACCCAGCTTCTGGTACTGGTACCGTCAGGTTGCCATTTTGACATTGGTTTCCGGGGGAAGCAACCGTAATTGATGTGTCCACCTCAATCGTGCCATTTCCAGAAAATTGGGATGAACAGTTCCCGGTGGAGTTTGAGAAGATGCCGCTGTTAATCACATCCACAGAGAAATTTCCGTTTCCTGAGAACGCGGTATCAGTTGGTTTCAAGGAAACCAGCGCCGCGCCTCCAAATTGACCGTTAACTACTTCTCCCTGAACGCGCGTGATCGCCGACACAACGCTTGTAACATGGTTCCAGCCAAGAACCCGTGCAAAAGTTGTGGGCAGAATAGATGTGATCGTGACCTTAATATATTCCGACCGGTCAGCGCCGGCAGGCATGCCTTCACATGTGACGCCTGCCTCACTGCAGAGGTTAACCGTGACGGTGCTGTCTGCATCATTATCATATCCATTGCTGGCCGCTCGGTTCTGTGCTGCGAGCGTATAGTTCTGGTCCCTTATTATTGCCAGCGCCGCAGCATACGCAGATGTGTCTGCTGCGTTTTGTGCATGGCGACGATCCTCAAAGACTCTGGCCCCATCTATGGCAAGCGCGGAAAAACCGAATAAGATCAAGGCGCCAAGAGCAATGATGATCAGCACTTGTCCCTTTTCTTGGGATTTAATTTTCATGATTCTCACTCCTAGCATCTTTGAAAGGTAAAAGATGCTAACTTATTCTAACTTAATTTATGATAAGGAAATGTTACATTTCCACATCCATTTGTACTAATGGGCCAGGCAGGAAATATCGCCGATTTCTTTATATCCTTGTAGTATAGTGATTTAAAAGGAATTTGAACATACAGTCTGGAAAGCTTGCAATGTTGTAAATGCGAACATGTAACCTTTTCAACTCGATCATCTATCCTTTTTCCTCATTCTACTGTGACGCTTTTTGCCAGATTGCGGGGCTGGTCAACATCCAGACCGCGCAAAGCGGCAATGTGGTACGCCAGAAGTTGGAGAGGCAATACCGTGACAACGGGGGAAAGCATCCACGGAGTTTCGGGTATCCAAAGGACATGGTCTGCCATGCCCTCGACGAGTTCATCGCCATCCGTTGCAACGGCGATCACGATCCCACCGCGCGCCTTGGCCTGCTGTATTTGCGAGATCATCTTCTCGTGCCAGGGGTCTTTCGGCGCGAGACATAGAACCGGCATATGTTCATCGATCAGTGCGATCGGCCCGTGCTTCATTTCGCCGGCAGGATAGCCTTCCGCATGGATGTAGGAGATCTCCTTTAATTTCAACGCACCCTCGTAGGCGATCGGCATATTGATCCCGCGCCCAAGATAGAGGCAATTGCGAATATCTTTGAACCTATGAGCAATGGCTTCGATATCGTCCTCGCGCTCGAGGGTGCGGCCCACCAGGTCAGGGACGAGCCGCAGATCTGCGACCAACTGCTTGCGGGTCTTATCGTCGATCACGCCGCGCAAGTCTGCAAGCAATATCGCCAGCATGTACTGGTCGACCAGAGGGGCGGTGAAGGCTTTCGTCGAAGCAACCCCGATCTCGGGTCCGGTTTGCATCGAGATAAATCCGTCTGATACGCGCATGGCTTGCGAGCCGATGGCGTTCACGATACTCCAGATGACCGCGCCTTTGCGGCGTCCCTCCTCCATTGCAGCGAGCGTATCTGCTGTCTCGCCGGACTGCGAGATGGCAAGCACGACGGTTTTGTCGTCCAGGATCGGATCGCTGTAGCGGAACTCGGAACCGATCACCACCTCCACAGGAATACGCGCGATCTTTTCGATCAGATACTTTCCGACCATGCCCGCATAGGCTGCTGTACCGCAGGCAGTGATGTAAATCTTTTCGATCCTATTTGCAAGTTCTTCCGTCAAATTCAGGTCGGGCAGGCGGATCCTGCCGTTTGCAAAATCAACCCTGCCGGCGACGGTATCGGTCAGTGCGCGTACCTGCTCGTGGATCTCTTTTTGCATAAAGTGGCGGTATTCGCCTTTTTCTGCCGCGACCGGGTCCCATGAAACGTTGTGTACCAAGGGCTTTACCTTTGCCCCGTCCAGCGTTTCGATGGTGACCGTATTGCGCGTGACTACAGCCATCTGACGCGATTCCAAGAAGATCACATTGCGGGTATGTTCCATAATAGCCGGCGTGTCGCTGGCGATGAAATTTTCACCATCACCCATACCGATCACCACGCCGCCTGCGTTGCCGATGCGCGCCGTAATGATCTTATCTGGTTCGTCGGCGGACATGAGCACGACAACATTTGCACCCTCGATATCGTTGAAGGTTTTACGAGCAGCATCCACGAGCCTGATCCCGGTGGCAAGATAATGCTCCACAAGATGCACAATGGTTTCGGTATCGGTCTCTGATTGGAATTCCACGCCTTCGGCGATCAGCTCATCCTTTATTTCAAGGAAGTTTTCGACGATGCCGTTTTGAACGAC
>DATHRQ010000556.1:0-2341 GCA_035465095.1 Anaerolineales bacterium
CCAATGCGCTCGGTCAGTATCAATTTGATGGCATTCTGGCCTTCGGAAGCTATTGTTTGGCAGTCCGTGCCCTCGATCCTCCGAACGATTCCATTTTGATCCCCGGCCAATGGACGTTTCCTCCCGGCTTGATAGGTGCAGACGCTTTTGCAAATGCCACTGTTGAATCCGGCACGATTCTGAGCGACAAGGATTTCGGCTGGGATTACCAATTCCTGCCCGTTGCAGCGGCGCCTGCCTTTACCTTGGAAAAAAATGCCTTTTGCAGAAAGGGACCGGGCATCAACTATCTTGAAACGACCGCGGTTCCTCTTGGAGAAACTGTGGATGTGCTCGGCGTCAGTCCGGACGGTGCATGGTATTATGTCCTATGGAGCAAATTCACCGTCAGGTGCTGGGTGGCAGAATCGACCGGCCGGTTAAGCAGCGCACTATTGACAATTCCCGTCCTAACCCCGGTCCCAACACCCTTGCCGACTACGGTTCCGCCCTCGCCTGTGCCGACAAGCCCTACCCAGGGTACTCAATGAGACATGGTCCAGCCTGTAGGGCAGGTTGTTATCCCCATATGTGGTTTTTGACGCCGTCAGCGACATTCATAACCTTTGATAGGTTGGTTGGCTGATGTCTTCAAGAATTGCCATAACAGACCCATCTAATCGATTCTGCTCAATAAAAATGGATGTATTTCGGTCTGTAAACGGCACGGTTGAATAAAGAGCGTGGATCTGGTTCAAGGGCAACGCCAATATCGCATTTGCCCTGCCCTTGCCGCCATTTTGCGCATCCTTGAGGGCAAGTTTACATAGTTCCTGGTTGGATATCATTTCGTTGTTTGCCAGCATGGTGTCCATTAAGGTGGAATCTGAGATAATTACTTCGAAGATGCGATATACCCTGACTGTGGGAACACCCTCGGCGTGGACGTTATCGGTGGGTGTCGGGTCATTCTCAACGACAGTTGCCACTGGTTTGCAGGTATATTGTTCTGGCTTCAGCTTTAATCCCAACGCGTCGTCAAACTCCTCAACCAACTCCCGTATTGGGTCAGTTTCAAGGATGGGATCATCATCTTGACCTAATTGTTCGATGCAGAATTCTCGAACTGCCGGCCAGATTGATGGTCGGATAAAGAGGCGGAAATCCCGTTCAACGCGTGAGCGTTCACTATCAAAGTGTAAGTCCCCGATCAGATCGTGCAGCCTGCTTATATTTTTTATGCGGATCGCGCCCCCAAAAGGCTGGGATATGACTTCAACAATTTGGCTCTTTTCGGTTTCGCGTACCGTCGCTTTACGCTCCAGAGCCAGCATCATCTCACCATCTTTGGGATGTTTAAAAAGGACTCTTGCCAGGGTAGCGACGCTCACGCGCAAACTCAATTCATGGTTTGCGCCAATTTGGTTCATCTGTGTTCAGGGAATCTTTCATTCATTTTCTGTGGCAAATGCGAGCGCTTGTTCCAGATTCATTGTTTTGCCTTTTTCCCATGCGCAGAGAAATGTATCCGGTTCCAGAGCTGCTTGAATCATTTCCCGGTTTCGGTCAACTTCAACCCTGTCAGCGGGCCACCAGGCGCCGCCGGTGACCTTTAATACCGTCTCTGCTGCGCTAAGCATTGTGGCTCCCCATTCGATCTGTCCCATGCGGGCTTTAAGACCAGCCAGTCCCGCCATGCATTCCGCCATGCCGCGCCGATTGCCCAGTCGCCTGAACATCGTGAGGCTTTTTCTGAACTGTGAATCAGCTCGTTCGAACTCTTCTTCATGCTGGGCAATATATCCTAGATTATGCACGAAGCGTGCCACATCGCCACGGTCGCCTGTTTCGCGTAGAAGGGCTTCACACTCTTCATAGTATTTGCGCGCTTTGTCAAATTGACCCTGGGTCCTTGCCACCTCGCCGAGATTGTTGAGCGCAAAGGAGAGCAGCCAATTTTCATTGATTACACGGGCTTCAGCAAGTGCTTCTTCATGATAGGCTCTCGCTTTGTCGATATTGCCCAGCCCAAGTTCTGCGTTACCAAGATGTATGCGTGTAATGGCGCTGAACGGGGCCATGTTTTGTTCCTTGAACATCTTATGAGATCTTTCCAACATGGGCTGAGCATCACCATCCTCACCCATATTGATCAATGCCACGGCAATAGCCATGATCAGGAATGGCACCCATTGTTCATCTTTCGAATCTCGCGTAATCGCCAGACTTTCTTGTAGTTGTTCCAGAGCGGCATCCTGTCTGCCCTGCCACAACGCGACAAATCCGCTGGCTCCCAGCACCATTGCCCGCAACCAGGGGGTTGCTTGTATTTCCGGGGACTCCAAGAATCGCTCACACCACA
>DATHRQ010000557.1:0-10246 GCA_035465095.1 Anaerolineales bacterium
AGGAGAAGCCCAACGAGGCCACGGCGCAAAAGCTGCTTCACAGCGGCGATCACTCTTGGAATAGCGGCATGTTCGTCTGGCACGTGGACACAATACTCGAAGAAGTTAAGCGCCAGATGCCTGTATTGTTCAAGGCGGTGAATGAGATCGCCTCCGCATGGGATACGCCGCAAAGAGACGAGGTTGTTGCAAGACTTTGGTATGATCTGCAATCGCAAACGGTTGACTACGGTATCATGGAAAAGGCGGAACGTGTCGCTGTGCTGCCGGCGGGGGGGTTGGGATGGAGCGACGTTGGTTCGTGGGATTCGCTGTTTGAGGTCCTTTTGCCCGATATGAACGGGAATGTAGCCTCGGGCACACAGCATCTTGGCCTTGATACGCATAATTCGCTTGTCTACGGCGTGGACGACCAGCGTCTGATCGTTACGATCGGGATGGACGATATTGTGGTGGTCGATGCCGGCGACGTGTTGATGATCTGCAAGACGGATCAATCGCAAAAAGTAAAAAATGTGGTGGAACACTTGAAGAAACACAATCAGGAGAAATTTTTATAAAATTCCTTCACCCGTCCTTTGGACACCCTCTCCCACTGGGAGAGGGGCGGGGTGAGGGAGGAGAGTACATGGAAGCTTATTGTATGAAGTGCAAGACCAAGCGTGAGATGAAAGACCCGGTTGCAAGTTTTAATGCCAGGTCTTCCCCCGTCACGATTGGTGTTTGCCCGGTATGTGGAACAAAACTTTATCGAATGGGACGAACAGATGCGCACGAGGGGATGGTAGCGCCTCCAAGGCCTAAAAAGGTCGTCAAGCGGGATGGAAAACTCGTGATCGTTGAGTCGCCGGCCAAGGCGAAAACGGTTGGCCGTTATCTAGGCAAGGGATACACTGTCCGCGCTTCGGTGGGGCATGTGCGTGATTTACTGCGGTCACAACTGTCAGTAGATGTGGAAAATAACTTTGAGCCGAAGTACCGTGTTCCGAACGATAAGAGGCCTGTAGTCAAGGAGATCAAAAAACTCGCACAAAAGGCCGAGGAAGTGTATCTCGCCACCGATCCCGACCGCGAAGGGGAGGCCATTTCTTGGCATCTGATGGAATCTGCCGAGATCGAGCCGGAGCGGGCAAAACGTGTCGTATTCCATGAGATCACTGAGCCCGCCATCCAGGAGGCGTTTGGACATCCCCGCCCGATCAATATGGATCTGGTGGATGCACAGCAGGCGCGTCGCATCCTGGACCGTTTGGTTGGGTACAGTATTAGTCCGCTTCTGTGGGAGAAGGTCAGGGGCCGCTTATCGGCAGGCAGGGTTCAATCTGTGGCTCTCAGGCTAATCGTCGAAAGAGAACGTGAGATTGAGGATTTTATCCCTGTCGAATATTGGTCGATTCACGGCGAGTTCAAGCCGCAGGGCGTGGAGTCCACGTTCATCGCAAAGCTGGCAAAGATCGATGGATCTGACCCTGAACTGCCGAACGAGGAGACGGTCAAACCGATTCTTTCCGACATGGAGGCTGCTTCGTACTCCGTGACAAAGGTCAAACGCTCCGAGCGGAGACGCAAACCCACTGCGCCGTTCACGACTTCGACCCTGCAGCAGGAAGCCTCGCGCAAACTTGGTTTTACAGCCAAACGGACGATGGCGCTCGCGCAAGGGCTTTATGAAGGTAAGGATGTGGGGAACGGTGGCACGACGGGGCTGATCACCTACATGCGAACGGACTCAACAAATGTTTCTGCATCGGCGCAAAAGGAAGCACGGGAATACGTCACTGGTAAATATGGTAAGGATTACCTGCCCAGCAAGCCGCCGCAATATACCAAACGGTCTGCCAACGCGCAGGAGGCACATGAGGCCATCCGCCCGACGTCTGTGATGCGTACGCCGAAACAAATGAAGAAATTTCTCGACCCGGCAATGTACAAGCTGTATCGTTTGATCTGGCAGAGGTTTGTTGCCTCTCAAATGGCGGTGGCCGTATATGATACGTTGAAGATCGAGGTCACCGGTAAATCGGATGAGCACGAATATCTTTTGCGTATTTCAGGCTCGACCCTAAAGTTTGCAGGATTTCTGATCGTATATGAAGAAGCAAAAAATGAAGATGCAAAATCCGACGACGAGGATGAGACAGCGAAGATCCCGGCCGGGATCGAAGAAGGACAGCAGCAGGAGCTTATTCGTCTAATCCCTGAGCAGCATTTCACGCAGCCGCCTCCGCGCTATTCAGAGGCGTCTCTCGTGCAGGCTTTGGAAGAGGATGGCATTGGACGTCCATCGACGTATGCGCCGACGATTTCCACGATCCAGCAGCGTGGATACGTCTTCCGTGAAGATAAACGGTTGCATCCAACTGAAATAGGCATCGAAGTCAATGACCTGATGGTGAAGTATTTCTCTGACATCGTGGACTACCAGTTTACGGCCCGCATGGAAGAGGACCTGGATATGATCGCGAACGGACAGGCCGAATGGACGGAAGTGATCCACGAGTTCTATCAGCCATTTGCAAAGGATCTGGCGCATGCACAGGCAGAGATGCCTGTTACGAAAAGAGAGCCCGAGAAGATCGGACGCATCTGTCCCGAAGACGGAGGCGATCTTGTCATCCGTTTTGGACGTTACGGAAAATTCATTTCCTGTGGAAATTTCCCTACGTGTCGTTATACTGAGCCGTGGTTGGAAAAGATCGGTATCGATTGCCCGAAAGATAACGGCGATATTGTCATAAAAAAGACCCGCAAGGGACGGACGTTCTACGGCTGTGCGAATTATCCGGAGTGCGACTTTACATCCTGGAAGCGGCCGATCAAGGAGCCGTGCCCTAATTGTAAGGGCTTGTTGGTGTACGCAAATAAAAGGGAAGCACAATGCACGAATTGTGAGGAAACTTTCCTGCTTGATAATGTCGTTCCTGAAGAACAAGTGAACTGAATTTTGCATCTGCCATTGTGTTCATCACGGGATGGTATATAATCAGGGAAACAAATTAACAAAAGGACTTGCCCATGGAAGCTGTAATTGCGATCATAAGGAATCTTCTTAGGAACCCACGCATAGCATTGCTCATCGGCGTGGTATTAGGCCTGTTCCTGGGGTTCATTGTTGCCTGGGGACTCTGGCCAATAGAGGTGGTAGATACAACACCGGAAGTGCTGCGTGCAGACCTTCAGGAAGATTACATGGTCATGGCGGCCCAAACATATGCCCGCACCAATGATCCTGATGCGGCAGTACGCCGTTGGGATGATCTGGGGACTGCTGCTGGAAAAACATACGTGCGATTGCAGACCATGCCCGATAAGATCGACCCGGCGGTCCTACAGAATTATGGCGGGGTGATCCAAACCGTAAAGGGTTCCATTGCTCCGCCGCCGGTGGATACAGGCGGTGACAGCGGCGCTTTGGGTGACCTGGTCCTGTATGCCTCGATCGCCGTTGTGGTCCTGTTGCTGGGTGCCGGCGGCCTTTATTTATATCGCCTGTTGCGAAAGGGACCCGGAACCACAACTGCTGTCATGCAGGCTGCACAGGCCAGTAAGAATGCCGATAAAACCGACTTTGAAGAAATGGGGTTGGCGCCTCCAATTACGCAGACCATGACCACGTATGTACTTGGCGATGACCTGTACGACGAATCGTTCAGCATCGATACGGCCGGCGGTGAATTTCTCGGAGAGTACGGCGTGGGTGTTTCTGAGACGATCGGAGTCGGCGAACCGAAAAAGGTTGCGGCTTTGGAAATATGGTTGTTCGATAAGAACGACATCAAAACAGCAACAACCGTGATCATGTCTGAACATGCCTACAACGACCCGACCATCCGTGGAAGGCTGGAGCCGAAAGGCTCGCTCAACGTTGTCAATCCGGGCGAGCAGGTTCTGCTGGAGACAGAGACGCTTCAGCTTCTTGCAACAGTCGTTGACCTGGAATATGGAATGGGTGCCCTGCCTCAGAAAAGCCATTTCGAGCGCATCACTCTTGAACTGGCGATCTGGCCCCGCTCAGGAAACTAGTGCCAATCTGAGAATCAAAAGGAGACCGGCCTGCACCGGTCTCCTTTTGATTCACCCAGGTCTTATTCGATACCTAATATTTTAAGTTTTACTTTTCCGCCCGGCGTCTCAGCCTCGACCACATCGCCAACTTTATGGTCCATCAGGGCTATTCCAAAAGGAGACTCATTCGATATCCTGCCGTTGCGAGGATCTGCCTCCTGGGCGCCGACAAGATCGAACGTTTCAGGGTCGTAGTCCTCCTCCTGGATGGTGACCCGTGAGCCGACAGTCACAACGTCACTCTGTTTTTTCTCGATGATGGTTGCTGACCGCAGGACGGCTTCGATCTCCTGAATGCGGCCTTCCAAAAACGACTGATCCTCCTTGGCTTTGTGATAATCAGCGTTCTCTGAAAGGTCGCCCATTTGGATGGCGGACCGCAGACGCTGCGCAATTTCTTCACGTTTTGGCCCAGTCAACTCTTCAAGTTCAGCCCGAAGTTTGGCCTCTCCTTCCGGCGTTAAGTATTGTGTTTTTTGTTTCATGATTGCCTTTCAAATTAGTACTCCAACAACTTAAAGTTGGATGGTTGTACGAGAGTATTTCTGGAATCTTTTACCCTACAGTTTTATCTTGTTCGAGTACTAGGGTTTTTCTGATTGATCGAAGAGCTTCTCGTGTTCCTCGATCGCGTATCGATCTGTCATACCGGCAATGTAATCGCAAATTGCACGTTCCAACCCGTACTGTTCGATGCCTGCCTGTGCGGTTTTGGGAAGCATCAGCGGTTCGGTGCGGTATGCATTGAACAGATCTGATATTAACCTCTCTGCTTTTACCTGCATCCGTACAACGCGATAATGACGGTACATGTTTTTGTAGAGAAAGTCCTTAAGTTCGCGGTTGCGCCTCTGCATTTCTTCGCTGTACCCGACCACGTTGTGATTTAACTTCTGAATATCCAGGGCAGATTTTGCCTTGCTTTCCTTCAGGCGTTTATCCGTTGCTTCGACCATGTCTGTGACCATGATGCCGACCATCTGACGGATCATACGATGCCGGTCCATCTCGCTTAGAACGGGTCCGCGCCAATTGAACGTTTCGCTCAGGATCTGCCAAATTGCAATACCTTCAAGCATTTGCGGGGTGATCATGTTCGAGCGCAGGCCGTCATCCAGGTCATGTGTGGTGTATGCAAGTTCGTCCGCCACGTTGGCGATCTGCGTTTCAAGATTGCCGCGCAGCTCTGGGTTAAAGTCTTTTGCATCTGATACATCGTATTCAGATTCATGTTTGACCATGCCTTCGCGGACTTCCCAGGTCAGGTTCAGACCGGGGAACTCGGGGTAGCGCTGTTCCAGTTCCGTGACGATACGGAAGGACTGTTTGTTATGATCGAAGCCGCCAAAGTCCTTCATCAGACGTGCGAGTGCGACTTCGCCGGAGTGCCCGAAGGGGGAATGCCCGAGATCGTGAGCGAGACAAATGCTTTCGACCAGATCCTCGTTTCCGCCCAGGGCGCGTGCCAGCGTCCGACCGATCTGGGCAACTTCCAGCGTGTGGGTGAGGCGGGTACGGAAGTAATCGCCTTCGTAGTTAATGAAGACCTGGGTCTTGTATTCCAGCCTGCGGAATGCGGTCGTGTGCAGGATGCGGTCGCGGTCGCGCTGAAACGAAGTCCGATAGTCGGGTTCATTGTCCAGATAGGCGCGTCCCTTTGTGTCCCTGCTTCTCATTCCATAGGGGGCAAGGCTTTGATCTTCGAATTCTTCCAATTGTTGACGGGTAATATACATGGCCAACCTTTCAGATGCAAATGTCATTGCGCTCTTTGCCTTTAGCGAAAAGATCTGCCGAATGGGAGCGCAATGACATATTTGGGATGGGGCGAGAGGGGGTCGAACCCTCACGTTGTTTCCAACGACAGATTTTAAGTCTGTTGCGTCTGCCGATTCCGCCATCGCCCCGGCAATGATGTGTATATTCTACCTTAATTTAAAACGCGTCCGTTCCTTGCTTATATATTGTTTGATCCGCCAGTTTGACTTCGCAAATCCTGTACGGCAAATGGCAGATACAATAAAAAGACGGTAATAAGCCCTATGATTTCCATATAAAGAATGTAAATGGGCCAGGGAGGCAGCAGGTCGAGCAGGCTGGGCGTGTTCGGTTTTGCATTGATCATTAAGTAGTTGCTGCCAATGGCGTTGTTAATAAAATAAACGATCACCACATAGACATTCGTCCAAAAAGCCACTCGTAGCAGCGATTTCCATGTTGGGCGAAAGCCTTCCACGACGGTCATAAAGATGGCGGAGGTGATGATCAGTCCGTGAGAGATAAAGGTTTGAAAAAACCTGAAGTGAGGAAATCCATAGATCCCAAGATCGGGTGTTGCCAGGGCCTGTATCGCACCGCCAATTCCCAGCAGATACATAAACTCGTACATGCGGTAATTCATTGTCACAAGCATGAGCGCGCCGATCCATACCAGCAGACTGCATAAATGAAGTGGAAGCATCGATTGAATAGTCCATCTCCCAACGGCAACATTCCAGATATGCCATGCCGTCTCGTTGACCACCAGTGTCAACGCCAGCGCCCAGCGTATCGTCTTCTTTTGGTCTTCCCGCGCATGTTTGGTTTGGATCAGAATAAGATTTAACGCAAGCAAGGTGGCTAATGTAATGATATGTGGAAATCCGAATAACTCAAAAGCAGGGCCGTGAAAATCGCGGGCAAAGAATTGGTCCATGCCGATAATTTTACAACATCGAGAAAGAATACCTTTTACAAATAAGAAGTTTTGCGGATTACCCTGTTGCCGACTTACCGCTTAAGTCGATCTTAGATCGCGCAGCGAAGCATAAACAACATGGACTATGATCAGTCTTCTGTTTTTTCTTCCCCTTGTTCCTGATCGATCTCCTCAACCTCTTCGACTTCCACATATTGGCCGTCTGCCTTGTCCTGGATGGCTTGTTCGTACACTTCCAACATTTTCTTGGCACTTTTTTTAATATCGAAGGTCTTGGCCTTTCTTAGGGCATTTTTTCGGAACTTTGCCATCCTTCTGGGTGAATCAAACAGGCGGTTGATGGCTTCAGCCAGGGCCTCTGCATCATTCGCGACAAGGTAGCCCTGTTTGCCGTCATCGATGATATCGCTCGTCCCGTTGGCATCCACGGCGGCCACCGGCAGCCCTGCAGCCATGGCCTCCATGGTGACCAGTCCCTGTGTCTCGGTGATAGATGCAAAGCCAAAGACATCTGAAGCTTTTAGATGGGCAATGACATCTGAAAAAGGGAGTTTGCCCATAAACGTGACTCGGTCCGCAATGCCGAGTTCCGACGCAATTTCTTCCAGTGCTTCCTTATCAGGTCCATCGCCAATCAATACCACACGCAGATCAGGATGTTTTTCATGAACCTTTTGTGCCGCTTGCAGAAACACAGGCCAGTTCTTTTCCTGTGCAAGCCTGCCGGTGGAGATCAGCACTTTCTCTTTGTCCCAGCCCATTTTTGAACGCAAAGTTTTTCCGTCGGCCTGTTTAAACGGCTCCAGATCCATGCCGGTGGGAACGACGGTATATCGACCACGCAGTCCGTAATCACGGATAAGAGTTTCTTTTATGCTATCTGATGGGATGACAATGTGCTGGCATTTCCGCATGAAATCCACCAGCCAGGTGTTGATCTGGTCTTTTAGAAATTCCTGAATCGCCTCCTGCGGCAATGGGACGTAATGCGTATACTCCTCATATTGTGTGTGAAAGGTAAAGACCAGCGGCAGGTTAAGTTCCTCTGCCTTTCTGGCCGCCGTTTGCCCAAGAAGGATCGGGTGATGCGTATGGATCACATCCAGCTTTAAGGTGGGGAGCAATTGGTCAATAAATGACGAAACGGGGAGCACAGCCGGAATATCGACCTGCAGGGGTAGGTTCAGACTCGGATACCGATAAATGAATGGATCTTCGTCTTCGTGCTCGCTGTCGGTTTGTGCAAAGATAAAAACATTATGCCCTTGTTTGGCAAGTTCCTCGCGGAAGGATTCGACTGAACGCACGACCCCGTTGACAACCGGCAGGTAATAGTTGGTATAGAATGCGATATGCATATTTTTGTTATTCCGAAGCCTCTTTATTTAATTATTTAATTTTTGTGTACCTCTTATTTGAAAGAGGTTAAATGGTATCACATTGCTTCTACAGTGTCAGGCTCGCGGGCGATCCAGACCAGGGCCAGGCCGGTAATTGCTCCTGCGACCAGACCGCTGGTCCCGGCGATGACCGAAGTGCTTACCACGGGTTCTATCACGGGGGTGTTAAAGAACAGGTCAAGGACGAACTGGCTTGTCCACAAGCCGGCTGCCCAACCCAGTGAATTGATCGCCACCCAGGCCAGCAGGCTGGGGATTTCCCGGCGTAACATCTGCCATTGTATGACTCCCACAATGGCACCGAATAGAAGATATGCGATTATTTCCCCGATGGCTGTGCTGGATAGATTCTGGATGATCAACAACCCGAAGGCGTATCCGGCTGCCCAGGCTGCGCCGCCTGCCAGAATCCAATCCGAATGAGTGGTGAGGTAGCGTCGCAGTACCAGCCACTGTGAAAATCCAATTAAAATACCCGCGATGAGGGGGACAAGAACACGTGAAAAACCAAGGTCAAAAAGATTTACCAAAGGAATGGAAAGCAAGAAGCCAAAAAGCATGCCTCCAGCTGTGGCCAGAGTCCACTCCGACCACAACTGGAAGACATTTCGTTTGATCTTGGTTTCGTCAAGATCGAGGGTCATGCGACCTCTTTAGGCTCGACGGAACATTCTTACGAGGAAGATCAGCACGACTGCGCCACCGACGGCAACCAATATGCTGTAGAGGTTGAAGCCGGAAACGCTGCCGCCACCCACCGAGCTCATGATGAACCCGCCGATCACTGCGCCAATGATGCCCACAATGATGTTTTCGGTTGCGCCCATGCGTGCGTCCGCGCCCATAACAAGGCTGGCCAGCCAACCTGCCAGAGCACCGAACAAGATCCAAAAGATTATAGCCTGAAGCATTTCATTTCTCCTTTTCTTTTTTTATGTGTGTCGGTTGGATTTTGTGTAACGTCCGACAATGCAAATATATAATCAATGTCCATTTATTTCAATCAGGGATATACCCAAATACAATGGGGATTTCCCTTCTTATTAAGAAGTTAAATTTTGGGTTATAGTAGGATGCTATGACACCCAAGTTCTTTATAAATTTGCTCAAAGACACCTTAAAGGAATGGGGAGAGGATCAGGGTTCCCGACTGGCGGCTGCGCTCGCATACTATACGACCTTTTCGATTGCTCCTCTATTGGCTATTGTGATAGCGCTTGCCGGGCTGCTTGGCGGGCGGGAGGCTGCACACGGTTTGGTGATGGCACAGGTGGAGGATCTAACCGGCGCTCAAGGAAGAGAGTTCGTTCAAAGTATGATAGAGACCGCCGCTGAACCTACCACGGGCGCGATGGCGTCCATCATTGGGGCGGGTGTATTGATCCTGGGCGCCCTGGGCGTATTTAACGAAATGCAGAATGCCTTAAATACGATCTGGGATGTGGAGCCAAAACCAATAAAAGAATTGGGTCCACGCATATGGAGCTTTATTTCCAAACGTCTGCTTTCTTTTTCACTGTTGGTGGGCATCGGTTTCCTCTTGCTCGTATCCTTGGTGGTAAGCGCCGGTTTATCCGCCTTGAGTGATTATATTAGAGGCTTTCCGGTTTTTTCCGAGATAATGATTCAGGTGCTGAATATCATTATTTCGCTGGGAATTATTACAGTCTTATTTGCCATGATTTTCAAGTTTGTGCCTGATGTAGAGGTGACATGGAGAAACGTCTGGCTTGGCGCGGCGATCACGGCCATCTTTTTTACGATCGGGAAAACCCTGATCGGGCTGTATCTTGGGCGCAGTAATGTAGGTGCAACTTTTGGCGCAGCAGGTTCACTGGTGCTTATCATGGTCTGGGTCTATTATTCTTCCCAGATATTGTTTCTGGGGGCTGAATTTACCCAGGTGTATTCAAAGATGACAAGCCCCAAGCCGCCGCCCAGCGAACATGCCGAACCATTGCCTGAAAACGACAAAAAGAAAAAGCCTGGTTCGGAGGAGCCTGAACACATTGACACCCTGGAAACCAGTAGGCTGAAGCGAACTTACCGTTCACTCGGTTTTTATTCGAAAGACAGGGAATAT
>DATHRQ010000558.1:0-10485 GCA_035465095.1 Anaerolineales bacterium
CTGCTCAATCAGATGGCGCCTGAGCTGCGCCTCCAGCAGCGGCAGTCCGCTGTGGGGGTTTTCAAGCAGTTCGTTGACGTTGGTAATGTCCGGATAGATGCGTGTCACAATTGTGGAAATATCGGCACCCGCGGCAATCGCTCGAATATCTTCATCCTGAACGTGGTAGCCGAACGGCAAAGTATAGTTGATCAATTCTTCTTCGGACAACTTATGGTAAACCCGATAACGGATTGCCCACATCAGGTTATTCATATCCAGCAGCGACCCGATGATGCGGGTTGCATACTCCCGATCCAGGCCGGAGAGACGTTTCGCTTCGCGCCATAACTGACGCCAGTATTCCAGATCTAGGGCCACTTCAAGCGGAAACAGATTCTGTTCGGCGCTGTAACGTTTCATGGCAAATGTGAGCGCTTCTTCGTATCTGGTTCCATCCAAAAGTTCGATGGCGGCCGGCACGTTTCCCGCCTCCACCATCGCGCGTCCCGGCAATACAGACAAAGAACCCATTGGGAAGAGCACGTCGCTCACTTGTTCCCAATGGGTGGTTTCCAGGTCGGGTGTTGGGCCGGTTACAATGCCACGCAAAATCGCCTTTAAATTACCTACTTCAAAATATCGATAGAGCTGGATCAATAACGGGCGGGCGTGCCTAGGCGCCATATGGATGACACTGTAATAGGCATCGGCCAGCCTGCCTCGAATGCGCGATATCACCCGGCGTGGTGTCAGTTCCTGTTCCTTAAGGTCTTCGAGATAAGGGCCATAGACTGTCGATTTGAGCGCACTAATCAGTGACTGATAATCCGCCGCGTCGCTCAGCCGCAGCATCTCCTGCTCGCTCAGCAATGACGAATACATTGCGCGCACTCGGGCATTGAGAGCCGCATATCCAAAAACACCACTGGACATGGACTATTCCCCGCCAACCACGCGGTCAATCACATAGGCAACTGCACGATCAAAGTTGCTCATTGCGAGCGCTTCAAACTGACGATTTTTCTCTTCTGCTTCCGACAATATTTGTCCCCCGCCTTCACCCGACTTGGCCTTTTCCACCATCTCGCGGGCTTCCTTCTGGGCATCGACCTTGGCTTTCTCCACCAAAGCCTGGGCTTCCTGCTCGGCGCGGACCGGTAACTGTTGTGCTTCCTTTACGGCCTCGTCGTGGATTTCCTGTGCTTCCTTCTCGATCTCTAGTACTTGCTGAATGTGCTTCTCATTCATGTACGGTTCGCCTCGCTTCAATACCTGATTTTTAGTCGTGTAATTGTAAAGTAAAAATACCCGATAATCAAGGTCTGATTTTTTAGGCACGATCCGCAGCGAATTTCACCGCAGGGACGCATATTTTTTTGGCATAAGCTACACAATATCTTCATAATTACAGGGCTTTCCTGAGTGGAAAAATTGATATACTCATAATCATGGCAGCAAAAACCATCCTGGTCGTGGACGATGAAAAAAGACTTGTGTCGTTGGTTGAAAGTTACCTGACGCAGGAAGGCTATCGCATTGTCACTGCACACAATGGAAAAGAAGCGCTGCTGGTTGGCAGACGCGAAAAGCCCGACCTGATCGTCCTCGATGTGATGATGCCTGAAATGGATGGGTATGAGTTCATGCGGGCACATCGCGCCGAACAAAACACACCCATCATCCTGCTGACCGCCCGTGTAGACGACGAGGAGAAAGTAATCGGCCTCGAATTGGGTGCAGACGATTACATCACCAAGCCTTTCCGTCCGCGCGAACTGGTGGCGCGTGTCCGCGCTGTTTTGCGTCGCGTGGGAGAGAAGGAACCAGCCAGAAAAGTCCTGAAAGCTGCGGATATCGTATTGGACCGCGAAGGGCGGACCGTGAAAGTCGCGGATGATTTTGCCGACCTGACTCCATCCGAATTCGATATCCTGACCGCGCTCATGTCCGAGCCCGGACGTGTCTATTCCCGCCTCGACCTGCTCGACATCATTCAAGGGGTACGCTACGAAGGCTACGAGCGCACGATTGATACACACATTAAAAATCTGCGTGGCAAGATCGAAAAGAATCCCCGCTTGCCGAATTACATCGAGACGGTTTACGGCGTGGGCTACCGCTTCAAAAGGGATTGACCATGCGCTCGATCACCACCAAGCTCATTGTTGCCTTTCTAGGCATCGGCGTTGTCAGCCTTGCGGTCATTTTCATCACCGCGCGTTGGAACACGCGGCAGGAATTCATCAACTTTCTCACAGATCAAAGTCAGAGCAATATTGCCACAGCTCTGTCCAATTACCACCAACAAAACGGCTCCTGGGAAGGAGCTGAGTATATTTTTGTGCAAAGCGACAACCGCCCTCCGCCGGGTATGGGAATGGGACCCGGCCCTCACATGGCCATGATGCAGCCATTTGTATTGACCGACGAGAATGGCATTGTCATCATCGCAAACGGACATTTCAGAACTGGACAGCGCGTTCCAACTGAAGAATTCGAGCAAGGTGAAGTTATTATCGAGGATGGTGAAGTTGTCGGTGTGCTTATTCCATTACATCAGCCATTCCAAGGCAGCCAACGCGAACTTGAATTCATCGAACGAACCAACCTTACCTTACTCTACGGGGCATTGATCGGCGCGGCCATTGCGCTCTTATTTGGCGTTTTCCTCTCGCGCACCATCACCCGTCCCATCCGTGAACTGACACAAGCCACACATGCCATCTCCGAAGGCGACCTGACACAACAGGTTACGGTCCGCACAAACGATGAACTTGGCGAACTTGCCGAGGCCTTCAACAAAATGAGTTTGGAACTCGCGCGCTCGGTCAATACCCGTAAGCAAATGACCGCCGACATCGCACACGAACTGCGCACACCGCTCAGCCTGATACTCGGCCACGCAGAGGCTGTGCACGATGGCGTGCTGCCTCCCACAAAGGAAAACTTCGAGATCATCCGTGAAGAGGCAGCGCGCCTCGATCGCCTTGTGGACGACTTGCGGACACTTTCTCTTGCAGATGCCGGCGAACTGACCCTCAGCCCCCAACGTATCGACCCCGGACAATTGCTTCAGGAGGTCGCATCGTTATACAAGGTGAAGGCCCATAAAAAAAACATCGAGTTAGACCTGAACACCGCTGCCGCTCTTCCCACGCTCAAACTTGATCCCGGACGAATGACCCAGGTACTCACCAACATCCTGGACAACGCCCTGCGCCACACCCCCGAAAACGGCCGCATCAGTATCTCAGCAGCGCAGGAAAACGACAAAATAAAAATCGCCATACAAGACAGCGGCCCCGGCCTCTCACCTGAGAACCTCAAGCGCATCTTCGAACGTTTTTATCGCGTCGATTCATCCCGTCAGCGTGACAGTGCAGTTCCGGGCGGCTCGGGGCTGGGATTGGCCATAGCCAAATCCCTCGTTCAATTGCACAACGGGCAATTATCGGCTGAGAGTGAACCGGACAACGGACTGAAGGTCATCATTTCATTGCCGCAGAAATTCGATCCAAAATCCACATAATTTCCACACTATTTCTTCACCGATCCTTTATACATGTCTGATAAAGTAACCGCAAAAAGGAGTTCAAATATGAAAAAAGTTTTTCTCACACTACTTGCGATGATCGTGATCGTCGGCGCACTCATTGGGACAGGCTATTGGGGTTACCGCATCGGCTATGTGGACAGCGCAACAGGCTCTGATGGCGGACCGTTCTTTGGTCGTTCGTATCACATGAACCCGAATCAAATGCCGTTCCACAGATATGACCGCGGCTTTGGCTTCGATCAACACCCCATGATGCGACCTGGTGGCTACCACAGCCTAGGCATGGGATTTGGATACTTTTCGCCCCTTCGTATTCTGTGGAATATTGCCATCCTGGCATTGATCGTCTGGTTCGCGTACTGGCTCTTCACCAAGAGCGGCTGGCAGATTACACGCAAGGTGGAAATTGCACAAAATACGGATTCGCCCGGCCCGGCAGGTAATTAATCCCCCAATCTGTTCGTCTAACATCTAATAACCAAATAAGCCCCTGAAAATTTTCAGGGGCTTATTGCAAACAAAGAGGAGAGAAATATGGAATTTTTTGATCGTTTCATATATGCGATTACAGAACTTCATCCCGTCCATCCGATGGTCGTTCACTTTCCCGTCGCGCTGACCGGTGCATCGTTCTTGTTCATTTTGCTGGCCTACTGGAGAAACAATGCGTCATTGGAGGAAGCCGCGTTTGCCAACATCGCACTGGCCGCACTGAGCACGATCGTCGCTGGCTATACCGGCTACATGGACAACCTGAACGCCTACGATGGCCTGGCGCCCAACGCAGGTGCGAAGATCGTCCTCGCCATTCTTCTCTTCCTCCTGACGACGGGCATAAGCATCGTCCGTTACCGTAATCCTGAATTATTTCAAAAAGCCAACCGCCTGCTGTATATCGGCTCTTATGGACTCAGTTTCCTCATCGCACTCGTGCTCGCCTTTCTGGGCGGCGTCATACTTTACGGATTCTAGGAGATACTACTTATGACGGCAAAATTTATCGTTATCATAATAATGGCGGTTCTTATTTCAGCCTGTGGAAGCCAGCCAACCGAAGTTCCCACCTCAACGCCAACCGAAATACCCGCCACTGCCACGGAGATACCCACCAACACACCGTCCCCCACCGATACCCCACTCCCGACAGAAACGGCTGTTCCTCCAACTGAAACTCCACCTGCTGAGCCTGCGCTTGTAAGTTTCAATACACAAGTTAAACCGATATTATCGAGCCGTTGTTTTGCCTGTCATGGCGGGTCAAGAGGCACCGAGGAGGGATTGGAATTTTCCTCCCATCAAAGCCTTATGGCTGGCTCGGATAACGGCCCGGTCATCGTGCCCGGCAACGCGGATGAAAGCCTGTTGGTCGAATTGATCGTCAATAATGAGATGCCCAAACGCGGACCAAAACTGACGCCTCTGCAAGTACAACTGATTATTGACTGGATCAATCAGGGCGCTTTGGATAACTAAAATTCATAAGTAATTTCTGGTATAATCCCCGTCGCTCGCAAGGAGAGGTCGCATAGTCTGGCTTAGTGCGCACGCTTGGAAAGCGTGTAACCCAAAAGGTTCGCGGGTTCGAATCCCGCCCTCTCCGCCTTATCTGCCTGAGACAAAACCAAATCTTTATTTTAGGCTCTCGGGCCTCCGTTGAGGAGATGGTATTCGAATCCCGCCCTCTCCACTGAAAATGCTCCCATGACAGGAGCATTTTTGTTTTTACAAGAAACCGTTCAGAGTTTTAGAACAAAAGAGACCGGCTTGCCAATGAACCGGCCTCTTACACAATTTTGTATTGACTACGGTGTCGGCGTTGGCGTCGCTTCATCCTCGACTTCAGACTGGGTCCCGGCAAGAACCAGAGGGGAGCCCGCTGACATCTCTTCTGAGTGCCCATCCGGTGTGAGCCCCATACTCAGATATCGATGCAAGTCGGAAGACTCCCAGTTGTTACCCAGAACGTCGCTTTGTATGATGGCAAGATAGGATGACAGGTCCAAACCGGCGCTGCGATTCGACAGTTCGGCGTTGTGGCATGATACACATCCCAACGAGGCGGGCTGCCAGACACCGTTATCTACCAAAAGCGGTTGGATATCTTTGGTAAACGAACCTTCACAGGTTTGGTCGTTGATATCGGTAAACGTAAACGCTTCCGTTTCAGAAGCGCCCGTAGAAACCCAGGCGCCGATCAGGTCTATTGCGTCTACCAGGCACTCGGCATCTTCCATCGCACCCATGTCCCCTTCCACATCGGACTCGGAATGGGATACGGGAATCAAGGTTGGGATGGGCGTACGATCAACAGCAAAGTCCGCCCGATTACAGGTGAAAGTAAAGCCGCAGGATGATATATAGACTATGCTGAACCATAAGCCCAACATTAGGAAGAAACCGATGATGGTCCCATAGATCACTTTACGAACATCATTCATATCTATACTCCTCCCCTATTCCGATGCCTTCAACGTACGAAGGAAGTTGATAACATCCCACCGTTCGGAAACGGTCAGGTTTTCGTTGAGCGGGGGCATTTTTCCATCCAACCCTTCCGTGATCGTTACGAAGAAAGAGCCGTCGCTTTTGGATTGAACCACATCGGTGGTCAGGTTGGCCGGTTTATATGTGGTCAGGAAGGCTGCAACTGAACCGTTGCCCTCACCTGTCGCCCCGTGACACATCTGGCAATGGATCGCGAACAGTACGGCTCCGCGCGTGACAGAGGCTTCGTCAGCCACTGTGGGGTTTTCAGGCGCTCCCAGACCTGGAATGGCAACAGCTCCCTCGACCGGGATCGAGCGCTCGGGAGGAGGAAGCGGGTCTTCCATGGGACGGAAGGACGGCTGGATCTCCATAAAGGACGGCCATTCGATCTTGATGATATCGTATGTAAAAAGCATCATGACACCGAAGAGTACGCCGAGAGTCATAAATACCCAGAAGAGCTGTTTTAGTAGTCTCATAGTTGTTGGGCCTCCGCAGGTTCAACCGACTCTGCCCCAAGTTTTCTCAGCGCATCCTCAAATTTCTGCTGCGCATCTTCCGCGCACTTAAAGAATAGTGCGATTTTGCCATCACTGACTTCGGGAACATATTCCATGGGTCGGTAATTCGGAAAATAACTATCCAGAAATACGCCCAAAAACGTGGCGAGCAGAGCGAACAACATGGTCATTTCGAAGGTAACGATCAGACCGGGTGGGATCGGTGTGATGTACTGTCCTCCAACAAGTACTGTATACATGTTGGGAGTGACAAAATTCAGGAAAATCCCAATGAAGAAACCAGCCACCGCACCGCCCAGGGACAATTTCGAAACATTGGAATGAGGATGCGGTCGTCCCAGCATTTTGTGCGCAATCGGCACGCCGGAAATGACATTTATATCCTCATCGGTGACGCCCATCTCGTGCAATTTCTCAATGGCATCGGCAGCCGGATCGATATCTTCAAATACAGCCAACAAAGTTACATCTGACATGGTCGTCTCCATTACTCAAACTCACTGACGGTTGGAACGTGAGCCTTACCAACCTTTCGGAGAGAGTGTGCCATTTGACCTTCCTGCACCTCCCAAACCGGGATCAATGGAATCAGTCGCGAGGTAATCATGTAAAACAGGAGGAACATGGCAAAGGTGCCTATGGTGAGATAGATTTCAACACCAGGTTCATATAGGCGCCAGGTGAACGGCATGCGGTTGATGGTCAGCATGACCGGCACAATGATATAGCGTTCCCAATACATGCCGACATTGATCAATAATCCGATTATTGCGAGCAGCCATGGCGTTTGACGGACCCACTTGTTCCAAAGGGTCAGAAATGGAAGCACAACGTTGAAACCGACCATTTGGAAGAACATCCACGCCATCGGTCCTTCCTCCAGCCAATGCAGGAGGGTATCCGTTGCCAAATCGCCGCCATACCATTGGACTATGTAATCGTTGAAGAAGAAATATGCGTAAGCCATCGAAACAATGAGCATTAATTTACCAAGTGCATCGAAATGCTCCTTGCGGATGAAATAATCCATATGTTTCATAGTAGCCCGCATGACGAACAAAACGATCGCGACCGCCCCCATGCCGGAGTGCAAAGCGCCCAGAACGAAGTAAGGACCAAAGACCGAAGATGACCAACCCGGCCGCATTGCCATGGCAAAGTCCCACGAAACGATGGTATGCACCGAAAACATGACAGGGATGATCGCAAACGCAAAGAAGTTCATTGCGGTTGTCAGATGACGCCACTCACCTTCAGTACCACGGAAGCCAAGCGCCAGTACTTTGAAGAAGGATTTACGCCAGCCTGTGGAACGATCACGCGCCATCGCAAGATCGGGAATGAGCGGTAGGAACAGATACATGGTACTGCCGAGAACATAGGTTGTGATTGCCAGCAGGTCCCACATCAGCGGTGAATGGAAATTGGGCCATAACTGTCGTACGTTGGGGATGGGAAACATCCAATAAGCCAGCCATACGCGTCCCATGTGCATGAAGATGCTGGCTCCCGCCTGGATAAGACCAAAAGTTGTCATCAATTCTGCAGCGCGCGTGAACGGGCGCCGGAACTCCGCCTTGAAAACACGCAGGATCGCAGATATGAACGTCCCTGCATGGCTGATACCGATCCAAAATACTGTGTTCACAAGGAAGACTCCCCAATAAGTGGGACGGTTCACACCTGCAACACCAAGTCCCTCGGCAATCATATATCCCCACATGTATACAAAACAGTATGAGACCACCGCGACCAGAATGCTTAACACCACCCAGAACTTCCAGGAGGTGGTGCGCATGGATTCCATCACCATTTCGTTCATCTCACCGCGCGGCCTGGGATCATACATCAGGTATTCACGCGGATCGTGTTCCTCTTCGTGATGATCTGCTTGCGCTTTTTTGGCGCCGGAAAAATAATTGGAAGAAGTCGCCATATCCTAGCCTTCCTTGAGATAAGTTATGCGCGGCAAAGTATTCAGACTCTCAAGGTGTTTTTCACCTCGTTTCTGTTGCGCCAACTGGCTTACCAGGCTTTCAGGATGATCGATGCGCCCAAATGTGATCGCGTTGGCAGGGCATGCCTGTGCGCAGGCGGTTGTGAACTCGCCATCCTCAACCTCGCGTCCTTCAGACTTGGCCTTATCCTGCGCTTTGTGGATGCGCTGGATGCAGAATGTACATTTTTCCATCACGCCGCGGCGGCGGACGGTCACATCCGGGTTGAACTGATTGGCAAGAATGGTGATCTCAGGGCGTACACGGCTGTCCTGATAATCGCGCCAGTTAAAGGAACGTACCTGATATGGGCAGTTGTTTCCGCAATAACGCGTACCGACGCAGCGGTTATATACCTGCAAATTCAGCTGTTCTGCTGTGCTGTGAGGCGTGGCAAAAACAGGACACACCGGCTCACATGGAGCATGTCCGCATTGCTGACACAACATCGGCTGGTATTCCGACATTTTTACTTCCGGATATTCACCCTCCCAGAAACGCTCTGTACGGATCCAGTGCATGGTACGTCCATAGCCGGCATCTTCCTCGCCGACATAAGGGATGTTATTTTCCATGGCACAGGCGGCAACACAGGCCTGACAACCCGTGCAAATATCCTGGTCGATGGTCATGCCCCATTTTCCCTCAGCCTCACTCGCGATGGCGCCGATTGCGCCCACTCGATTCAAATCTGTCGTTGTCATCATTTGCTCCTCTAATGCTCCTCGCCGAGCCCCTCACCGTAGACACCGATGCGGCTCTCAAGCCGGGACAAAGGCTGCTTCCTGCCTGTCTTATGGATTTCGACCTTCATGCCTGCAAATGCCAGATCGCCAGCTTCATTAAGGTGGATACCTAAAATATCCGCTGGATTCACCCCCCGACCGGCCGCAAACTGACCGTAAGCCGTATGACCCTGCCCGAAGGGCATCGCGATCACATCCGGACGAATGGCTGGATACAAATAAACGGGCGCCTCCACCTTTCCGGCCTCGCTCACAATCTCCACAACATCATCGTTCTCGATTCCGTGATGGTGAGCAGTGGCAGGATTCATCTCAACCCACGTATTCCACATGACCGTGGTAGTCGGGTCGGGTAATTCCTGCAGCCAGGGCTTGTTGGCACCGGCTTCGCCCAGCGTTGGCGAAACGAACGGGATAAAGAAAAATTCGCCTTCGCCTTCAAATCTGGCATCTTCGGCTTTTACAGTTTTATTGACAGCGCTGGCGGCAGATGGCGAAGCCAATACTCCATCAGTCCACCAACCACCGTGCTGCTGGAAATAGGCAGAGAAGGAATTGATCTCAGAAGCCATAAAGGATCCAGCCGAACCAACCAGGCTGGAAAGTTTATTCTGAATAAATTCGACCTCGTCAGCGAAGGGCAGGGCGCTGGCAAATGCGCCCCCGGCAGACTGCGCGGCGGCGATCAACACATCGGCTGTTGCGCGTGTATTGAAGTACGGAGAGACAACAGGTTGTGCGCCAGACAGAACCGATTGGTTTGTGCCGGTTACAACGCGTTGATATCCCCAGGATTCCAATCCTTGATGGTCGGGGAAGACATAATCAGAGGCCAGGGCGGTTTCATCGGCAAATGTCGCAAACGAGATCACCTGCGAAACAGAGCCAAGCGCATCAGCAAAACCGAAATGGGCCGGCAGTTCAAATACAGGGTTAACACCGTGCACAAACAGGACATTTACCTCGCCGCCCTTCAATTTGGCAACAAAATCAGACATCTCTCTCGCATTGGCCGGGCGGTGATACTCGTCCTGATTCGGGGAAAGCGGAGACATGAATACGCCGCCGTCCTTGCCGAAATTGTCAGCCTGCGCGTTCAACGCCAGGACTGCCTCCGCCGTGGAAAGCCCGTTGCTCTGACCAAGCGCCGCGCCGCCGGGGATGGCAAGCGGAGCCTCGGCTTCGGCAACCATGTG